>DATDGE010000001.1:0-2622 GCA_036522255.1 Nitrososphaerales archaeon
CCGAGGTCTAGCACCACATCGCCTTGATCTGGGCTTACGAGGAGCAGAGGTGAGCCACAACCTGCGCCGACCGAGGATGCTTCAACTGGGACCGCTCCCCCTATGGAAATCAGGTCAGTGCTGCAGCAACCTTCTTCACCGCAAGAACTCGAGTCGGGAGTTGTCGCCATCCTGGCGTATCTTTCCTTGACGGCCTTCCTGATTTCTAACTCGGACACATTCAGATGTGGGTTTCAAGAGCTATTTATTGACCAAGGTAATTCATGGTCTCGATACTCCGATGATTGATCTCTCTGACCAGGGCTTCTGAACACACATGCCACCAACCCTGGCCACCTTCAGGCGGCTCCCGAAGGCCGACCTGCACAGCCACATCGACGGCTCAATCCCGCCATCAGAACTCTTCCGCATTGCTAGGAAGTTTCACAAAAAGATTTTGGCACCAAAGGGTGGTGAGCTCGACAGCGTCACAGCCCTGATGAGGTACGTGAGGGGCGACGGATACAACTCCATGCTCGAGAACGTGGTGGACCGATTCTTCCCGATAACGAATCTGATGCAAAACGAAGATGTGCTTAGAGAGGCAGGGTCGGCCTACGTCAAGACGCAGTATCTGGACGGGGTAAGTTATGCAGAGGGGAGGTTCGCGCCACAATACCACACGAAGGAGGGACTTTCAATGGAGGATGTCATCGCGAGCATGGCGGAGGGCCTCGCGGAGGGTAGAGAGCGGTACGGCGTGAAGGTAAATCTGATAGTAGCGATAGGCAGGGAGTCGACCTCTCGCTTTGGGAAAGCTGTGGCAATCGCTGCGGTCAATACAAAGAAGACTGTAGCCCTTGACCTTGGAGGTCCAGAGGCAGGCAACCCGCCCCAACGGTTCCGCAAGGCTTTCGAACTGGCCTCGGCTGCGGGACTAAAAGCGACAGTGCACGCCGGCGAGGGAGCTGGATCGGTAGAACAGAATCTCAAGAACATCAGGACCGCCATAAACTTGCTCGGGGCAAACCGGGTGGGCCACGCTATTCACTTGGTCAGGTCAGACTCCCTGGTGAACCTGGTGAAGGCGAAGTCCGTAGGCGTCGAGATGAACCCGATTTCGAACCTGGTCCTCCGGAAGACGGCTACACTGAACGAGCTTGGCCTAGACGTCCTCCTCAGGAAACAGGTGATGGTATCAGTAAACTCCGACGACCCGGCTCTCTGGCCCCGAGGGAAGCTCTCGCAGGTCTACGCCGCAGTTTGCGGGGCCTACGGCTTCCGAAACGCAGAGCTTGGCCGACTCGTGGAGAATTCCATCAGAAGCTCCTTCGCAACCCACCACGAAAAGGCTGAGCTGCTCGAAGACTTTCGTGCCGCGTTTAAATAACAAAAAGTGAACCTCCCACCTGATGGGCACCTCTGCCGATGGCTCGACGAAGTGGCAATACAAGTGCGAGATAATCACAGCGTGCAACTGCGATTGGGGGTGTCCTTGCAATTTCGACGCCCGGCCTACGCCCGGGTACTGCGAGGGAGGATGGGCCATGAAGATTCGGGACGGGAGCTACGGCGACATCAAGCTCGGCGGGGTGGCCTTTGCCCTTGTCGCCGCCTGGCCCAGAGCCATACACGAAGGAGGGGGAACGGCCAAGCTCTACATTGATGAAACAGCGAACCCCCAGCAAAGGAAGGGGTTGGATAAAATCGTAAAGGGGGAAGCTGGAGGAATGCCCTGGCCAATCTTCGCCAAGACATTTGACAAGTGGCTGGATACCTCGTACGTCAAGTTCGATTGGACCTTCGACGGGCCGAACAGCAGGTACAGGGCCGGAGACGGCGTCCTCGCCGTTCTCGAGCCCATGAGGAACCCGGTCACCGGCGAGGATTACGAAGCAAGCATAGTGATACCCAAGGGCCTGACGTGCAAGGAGCTTAACGTGACTTCGACAAAATCGTTTTCCGTCTTCGCGCCGGGGATGAAGTACGCCCACCCCGGAAAGAACGCGTGGTTCGGAACTTCGGTTCACGGGAATTGAAAAGTCAACTTTCCCGTCTCCTCGTTTGAGGGCACAACACTAAATCCTAACGGAACACTGAGCGTTTTCCTAGTGATGCTTGATGGCTAGGAAAAACATCCAGCCCAGGTGAGTATTTGCGTTAAGCCTAACAGCCAGACAAACGACGTCGCCAGCACTACAATCTGGAATGATATCTTTGATGTCTTGTGATGAGCCAGTCCACCACCCAAGAGTACGCCCCAGAATCCACCCGCGAGAGATATGAGAAACAGCGTGCTTTCGCGAATTCTTCGCTCGTGCCTCTCCGCCTTTCCCTTGTCCAGTCCCATGGCGATAGCCCCCAACACGCCGGTGACCAGCAACCAGGCAGCGAGGACCTCGATCAATGGGTCCATCAAGCACTGAGCGGAGATCACGACCATTCAAGTCAGCAATCGGAATTAAATCCCTTGTCTCGGAACAATTAGATAACTGTCGGACCATATCTCACCGTTGTCTGAAATCTGGGACAGGCTCTGGAAGAGAGAGCGGGAATTCTTCGACTCCGGTCAGGGAGAGTTCAGGCACGACGCCTCATTCGTGGCTGTTTCATCGATAGCGGAGCAGTATTATTGTGAGTACA
>DATDGE010000002.1:0-5676 GCA_036522255.1 Nitrososphaerales archaeon
AGAGAGACGGGTGATTTGATCGGACTGGGGCACTACGACAGGGCCCTGAGGAAAGTCCTCGACCTATCCGCGAAATGCAATCAATACTTTCAGCACAAGGCCCCCTGGGAGAAGGGGGCGGACGAGCGCACCACGGTCTACTACGCATGCAACCTGGTCGCGGGTCTTGCGACATTGCTGAGCCCGTTCCTCCCATTCACCTCCGAGGAGATCTGGAGCCAGCTAGGGTTCGAGGCGCCCATAGCCGGACAAGGGTGGGATTCGGCCTCCAAGCTCAGGGTCGAGGCCGGGAGGAAGCTGCGGGAACCCAAGCCACTCTTCAAGAAAGTTGAGGATGCCGATCTGAGCAGCGTCAGCGTCCTGCTGGGGTAATCAGTCGCAGGGCTGTAGCAGTTCGAGGCCTTCAGGGAGGGAGGCGTCCATCTCGTCGTCGAGGATGCGGTCTCCGAGAATCTTGCTAAGCGGGTCGTAGTCATCGTACTTCGTCGACCTGAAGCCCGAAGCAAGGACGCTCACCTGGAGCTGGGCTGAGCCGGAGTAGTCGACGCCGTACTCGACGTCCACGGATTGATTGTCGATGATTGAGCCCAGACGGCCCACCGCCAGACCCACCTCCTGCCCGGAGAGGGTCGCGTCGCCGTTGAGAATCACGACGGCGTGGTTCGCTTCCTTCGCTTCGGCCAGCCTGCTCAGCGATACGACCGCACCGGCGAGGGCGTCTTCCGCCTTGTCAGCGGCCCCGCTGCTCGAGACACCGAGCAGGGAATAGCCGTCCTGCAGGACAGTCCCGAACAGCTTGTTGAGGCCGACGGGCTTAGAACTCTCCGACGACTCGGAGAGAAGGGAGCCCAGGGCCTTGACTGCAGCCTTGTTTGCGCAGTCATACAGGGTCGTAAGAGTGGAATCGGGAGGCGATGACCTCATCAGCGTGTCATTGTCAATTACTATCACTCCTCTGGATGAGGCTCGGAGACGCCTGAGCGACACGCCGGCGTAGAACTTCATCTTCTTCTCGAACTCGAACGGCATCACTGCGACGCCCACCGTGGTGGCACCGCAACCCTGGGCCACCGATGCTACCAGCGGAGCAAGTCCACTCCCGGTAGCGCCACCCAGACCGGCGACTATGAACACGACCTCTGACCCATTGACCGCTTCTCTGATCCTGCCGTGAGAACCGAGGGCAAGACCTCGTGCCATTGATGGTGTCAGCTTCTGGTCCACCCGTGATTCCACCAGCACCGTATCCCTGGGTTCGACGGTCGAGAAGTCTCCTTCGTCGCAGGAGATGTAGGAGAACCTGTCGACCAGGAGCGACTTCCTGCTCAGGAGTGAAACAATTTTGATTCCTGCACTACCTATTCCGACAACCGTGACTCCGCCCTTATTTTTCACAAGCAACCCTGGAGCGCACACCTAGAAGACTGTCTGAATAAACAAACCCATCACTCAATATTGTTGACGAGAAAGTAGTTTTTGTTTACCACTTTCCGCGTGATATGTTCATGGCTCTTTTCTTGTTATTTTGAAGGCATTGGACCAGCGTCGTCTTGGTTGACCAATCTATTGACCAGGTCGTCCATCATGTGCCCGGAGCATTCAACCCGGACTGTCTTGACTCCGTCGACAGAAAGTGCGGCCTCTCTGATGCTTCTGCCTGTGTTCACTGCCGTCGGGCTGTAGGCGGAGAGAGGTTGGAACTTCACTTTGACCGAACCTGTCGCCATCTCCGAGACCTCGGTGACGATGTTCAGCTCGCCGAGCCTCCTTTTCGTCTCTTCGTCGATTATTTCATTGAGGCGCTCGGTGACGCGCTTCGAAAGTTCGCTGGGCACCGCGAGTCTCCGCGAATTTGTCCAGCCTATATGTCCTTTGGGTTACCAGTGGACCCGCAGGGTCATCGGGTGGGAAGCTTTCACTTCGTCGACTTTCCCCACGCTGGTGTTTTTCGGGACCTCGCCAAGCGAGCCATTCTTCATGGCCCCGTAGATTTGGTTGAGAGCGCGGGCATAGTCGTCGAGCATCTCGACGGGCTCGGACTCTGTCGGTTCGATCATCAAAGCCTCGTGGACGATCAAAGGGAAGTAGACGGTGGGTGAGTGCATGCCATAGTCAAGAATCGCCTTGGCCATCGTCATTGCGGCCCCCGGAAGCTCGCTCCTGACCGAGACCACGGCTTCGTGCTTCCTTCGCAGTTCTTTCCCGTGTGAGACAGGGAAAGCCTCCGGGTCGAGTGATTTCCAGAGGTAGTTGGCAGCGAGCACTGCGAGCGAAGAAACGTTGTCGAGTCCCGACGCGCCGAGGAGACGGATGTACACGTAGGCCCTGAGCAGGACGGCCGAGTTGCCCACGAACCCCTTGAGTTGCCCGATGGTATGGCCGAGGCCATAGTCCAAGGTATAGGCTCCACCTTTGCGTGCGATGACGGGTACCGGGAGGTACTTCTCCAACTTACTGGTGACCCCGACAGGGCCTGCGCCGGGGCCTCCTCCACCGTGTGGTGTCGCGAATGTCTTGTGAAGGTTCAGGTGGACGATGTCAAAGCCCATGTCACCCGGACGCGCCTTCCCGAGGAGCGCGTTCATGTTGGCACCGTCGTAGTACATCAGTCCTCCGACCGTGTGCACGGCTTCGCAGACCTCCGAAACCTCGCTCTCGAAGAGGCCCAGGGTGTTGGGGACTGTAAACATCATTCCTGCGGTCCTTTCGGTGCAGAGTTCCTTGACGGCGGAGGCCCGCACCTGCCCTGAGGAATCTGACGGGACCTTCACCACCTTGAAGCCTGCCATGGCCGCGCTCGCAGGATTGGTCCCGTGGGCCGAGTCAGGGACGATTATCTCGTCCTTTTTCGACCCGCCGTGCTCCCGCAGGTACTTGCGGACCACCAGCACGCCTGCCAGCTCTCCTTGTGCGCCGGCGGCAGTTGACAGGGAGAACCTGTACATCCCTGTGATCTCGCTAAGATATCTCTCGAGGTCGTATAGAATGGAAAGGAATCCCTGGACTGTTTCTGGAGGCTGCAGGGGATGGGCCTGCTTGACCGTGTCGGAAGAAGCTATCAGCTCTGAGACCTTCGGGTTATACTTCATAGTACAGCTGCCAAGAGGGTACATCCCGAGTTCGACGGAATAGTTCATCTGCGAAAGACGGTTGAAGTGTCTGAGGACCTGGAGTTCAGAGAGTTCGGGCAGGTCCAAGGAATCGCGCCTCATCGCCGCGGGGACGAACGATGCCGGGTCTTTGGTTCTGGCCATGACTCTTGGGTCCGAAGGCGCAATCATCCCGACTCTTCCGGGCCTGCTCATTTCGTTGAGCAAAGGCTCGTCCCAAACCGCCTGTCTGAACCTAGGCACGTTTGAGCGCCTCCTCCAGTCCGTCGGCTAGCTTCTCGATGTCATCGGCCGTGTGGACTTCTGTGACGCAAAAGAGACCGGCCTGCGCCCTGAGCCCGAATCTTTTGTCCAGCGGGTAGCCTGCGAGTATTCCCTTCTTCGCCAGCCTTCCGAAGACGGCATCAGCTTTGGCTTTGTCGTAGGAGACTACGAACTCCTTGAAGAACGAGCCCCGGAAATGCGGGGACCGCACACCTGGGACTTTGGAAAGTCGTCGAGCGGCATAGTGTGAGTTCGAAATCACCGACTCGCCCAACCTTCGAAAGCCTTCCTTTCCAAGCAGGGAAAGGTAACTTGCGGCGGCCACTGCCATCAAGGATTGATTGGTGCAAACATTCGAAGTCGCGGCTTCCCTTCTGATGTGCTGCTCCCTGGCCTGCAGGACCATCGCGAAGGCCTTCCTGGAAGGGTCTGCCACCGTCGTGGTGATTCCGATCAGCCTTCCGGGCATGCTCCTGGCCAGCTTGACATCTTTGACTGCGAAGATGCCGAGGTGCGGCCCACCGTAGTTCATCGCGATCCCGAGAGGCTGTCCCTCACCCACTACGACATCGGCTCCGTAGGAACCGGGCTGCTTGATCAGAGAAAGCGAAATGGGGTCGACCCCGACCATGGCAAGGGCGCCGGAATCGTGGGCGACCGACGTGATTTCGTGGGCCCTGTCCTCGATGACTCCGAAGTAGTTTGGGTTCTCGAAGTAGAAGCAGGCGGCGTCACCCTTAGCTTTCCGCCTGAGGTCGTCCAGGTCGACGGTACCTGTGACAGGGTCGAATCTTACGGTGTCGAATTCGATGCCCATCGGCTCGGCGTAGGTGCGCATGACAGCGAGCCGTGTGGGGCCGATGTTTCCGGCGACCAGGGCCTTCTTCCTTCCCGTGACCCTGGCTGCCATCCTGACAGCCTCTCCCGCGGCCGAGGCCCAGTCGTAGAGGGAACTGTTGCAGGCCTCCATGCCGAGGAGGTCGCACATCAGACTCTGATACTCGAATAGGGCCTGGAGCATGCCTTGGCTCACCTCTGCCTGGTACGGAGTGTAGCTGGTGTAGAATTCCTGCCTGGAAACTATCGATTCGACGGCGGCGGGGACATAGTGGGGCCAGACACCTCCCCCGAGAAAGCAGAGCGAAGCTGGCGGTGTCTTGTTGAGGCTGAGCCGAGAGGTGACGTCGCGCCTGACAGAATACTCTGACTCCCCTTCAGGGATCTTCAGCTTCCGTCCGAGTCTGACCTTCCTGGGTATGTCTGAGAAGAGCTCGTCCACCGAAGCGGCGCCTGCCTTGCGAAGCATCTCGGAGACAATAGAGTCGTCGAGGTTTGGAAGAAATGGATGGCGAGCCTGACCTTTCATCTTTCATCGGCCGAAAAACGCTTAAAATAAGAACCTAGCGGCGCTGGGACAATCCCTTGAGGCGTCTAGTTTCAACGGTTCTGTTGCTCTTGCTTCTCACCGCTCTGCTTCCGGCCGTTCTTCCGGCGCACGCCAGCACGTCCCCAAGAATCGACGTCAGGAGCCAGTACATCATAGACAGGTATGGTTTCGCGACGATCAATGAGACAGTAAAGTTCACGAACAACGGTTCGGTCCCGATCCAGGTACCGAGCCTGAGTTTCGGGGTAGGGAACCTGTCGTCCAAGGTCGCAGGTTACAACCTTACAGGAAAGGGATTCTCCCTGGGGACGCCGGCCTCTCCGGGAGGGCCGTTCAGCGTCAGCGGAGGTTCGCTGGCCAGTGGCAACTCGAGCAGCTTCGTGCTCAGCGTTCTAGTCAATGGGGTGGTCTCGACTGCGAAGAACGGGAGTTTACGGGTCCTTACGCTCTCGGCTCCTTCGATAAGCAACACGGTGGATAGGCTGGTTGAAGTCGTGCAGATGCCCGCGTCGACGGCGTTCAGGTCTGCGCCGCTGGGGTTGAAGGCGAACCTGGGCGGGACCAACAATACATACTCAGCCAGCTTAACCCAGGTCGCGGCTCAGTCGGCTCAGACCTCGGTGAGAGCCATCGTGAAGTCTACCAGTCAGGACTTCCATCCATTGCGGGTGTACGGCGCCGCGAGGGTGATCTCTGCTGGTCCGACCGGGACTCCGCTGTTGACCGACACGATCAAGTTCGGGAATCTGGGGACGACTACGCTTACGGGCCTCTATGTCGACGCCCTGGCACCCTCAAACGCGAATGTGGTCATTCTCGCCTCGGCTGACCCGCGGCTGATCAATTCGTACACGATCCCGTTGACGGGTGGAGCCATCGACCTTTCCCTGGTGGCAGTCGGGTACCCGACCAGCG
>DATDGE010000003.1:0-2951 GCA_036522255.1 Nitrososphaerales archaeon
CAACCGCATCTGTCTAGAGAAGTCTTTGTCTGCAAACAATACTATTCACTAGCGAAATCTTTACATCTAACCTCCGCCGGCCTTGTATATATGCCTTATGGAGCAAATGCACTCCTTGCAATGTGCCTTACGATTAGTCCAATGTTGCATGAGATAATTGCACGACTGAAAACGAAGACCAGCATGAATTTCCATACCCCGTTTCCAGGCTCGGAGTGCAACCTCTGAGCAATTCTGCGAAAACGGGACCAGCGGCAACCCTGCTTAGGCCTGTTCTAGACATGTACCGTGACTCAGCAATTGCGATCGTCGGGTGCCATTCCCGAGGGGCGGAGCGAAGCTCTTGCGAATACGATGTACTCGTGGTTTCGGATGAAAAGATCCCGCCGAAGTCGGTCAAGATCGGGAGAGTGTTCATGGACCTCATTTTCACCACGGAGAAAGAAGTCCTGAACCCAGCCAACCCGGAGCATGTCCTCACCCTTGCTGCGGCAAAACCAATCAGAGACACGTCCCTGGTCCTCTCCACAAGCACCGCCGCCAACTCGGCAGTCCTGACGGAGTCGGCAAGAAAGGCCAGCGGGGTGAGACTCTCCTCCGCTGTAAAGATACTTGGAAGAGTCGACGAGGCCCTGACCAAGAAAGCGGTGAGAGACGCTGATTTCTGGCTTTTGGCCGCCTCCTACGAATTTGGATACGCGTGGCTGCTTTCCAAGGAAGTTCTCCCATCGCCCAGTCACCTTCTTTCGCAGATGAGGGAAGCGAGCCGAGGGTCTCCTACCTACTTCGAAGCTTTCTCAGCAGGGGTAGGCCTCGAGGCGGCAGGCAGGGCCGGGTGCGGCGCCAGGCTCGAGGGAGTCTCCGTCCTGCATGACATCCTCCGGGGCAGGTCCCAGGGAGCCCAACAGGTCTGGCCCCCCGCTCGGACTGAGATTCTCGCAGCCAAGGCCGACGCTCTGATTTCCAACGCGGAGCTCGCAGAGTGCTATTCGTTCCTCGGCCAGGATGTCGTCGATGACGTGCTTGCGCTTATGAAAGGTCCACCTAGGAGTTCTTTCCCGGACGTAACGTCAGGGAGCAACAGGCTGCTCGGAGAGAGGCTGGTAAGGCAGCTTGGGTTGGCCAGGCATGAACCGGCTGTCCGGGCGGGCTTTGAAAGAGTCAGGAAACAGGTCTCGGCCCTTGCAAAAGGGGTCTAAAGTCGTCAAAAGCCTTAAGACAAATTCTGCAAACGGCTAATGGCTTTGGAATCGATATCCTCGGACGCTCTCGCGAAGATCGCCGGGAGCGTCGTGGCAAGCGCAGACCCAGGTAGAGCGATGAAGGCCTGGCGAGAAAAGCTGGGAATCAAGCAGGTAACCCTTGCCGGCGCACTCGGGATGTCAGCGTCAGTCCTCAGCGATTATGAAAGCGGCCGAAGGCCATCCCCTGGAGTGGGTTTCGTCCGGAAGTATATCGTCGCCCTTGTAAGACTGGATGAGGGTAAAGGGAGGGTAGTTTCAAGACTCGTGTCCAGCGAGAAGGACGAAGCGATTGTTTCGATCGGGGAGTTTCAAACGCCAATAAGTGCTGAAAGGATTCTGAGCGCCGTCAATGCGACTGTCCTGGTGGGCGACGCAGCCGCAGTCAAGCTGTATGGCTACACGGTGGTCGACAGCATAAAGACGATCTACGCCCTGTCTGGCTACGATTTCTACAGGATCTTCGGTGCGACGACCGAGCGCGCGATCATATTTACGAAGGTGGGAATGGGCAGGAGTCCACTTGTCGCGATTCGTGTCTCTCAGCTGAAGCCGAGGGTTGTTGTGATACATGGCCCGACCGAGGTCGACCCCCTTGCACTGGATCTGGCTAGAAGGGAAGGCCTTGTACTTGCTCTCTCGGGCTCCCCAAGCGTGGAGGACATCGCTTCGTCCCTCGAACACCTGCGCGTTCCGGTTCGGTCTTAAGCAGACTGACCCGCGGACCCCACAGACTTCGGAACTGAGATTCCAACCCTATTGTTTGGCACTTTCTTGCTGGTCAATAGGCTCGTCTAGAGAACTACAACAAAGATAGTAACAAGCGGGATATTATTTCCTCGCCCTTGAAGTCGCGTGGGGGCTCCCGCTTCCCGATTTTCTGTTTCATCAGGTCGGCCAGGTTTGCCATGTTTTCGTAGGAGTAACCCAGTGCTGCAGCGTTCCTCTCCTGCTCGGCGTGATTCATTATCGGAATGGCGATCATCGGGGTCCCTGCGCTCGCGGCTTCGTCTATCGTGCTCTTCCCCGCTGTCGACACGACAAGGTCCGCGGCTGAAATGAGATTCTGATTGTCGTCAACCACACCCAGGTCGAAGACTTTCGAATCTGTGACCTTCGGCCCCCTGTTCCCTGAGACCGCCAGGAATGCCCCTGGGATTGCGTCACTTTGGATTACACCCACGGTCTCTCTCATCAGATAATTCCCTATCCCACTCCCGCTCATGCTGAACAACACCATCTTTCCCTCTGGTAGGCCGTACTTCTTCCGGGTCTCGTCGGGAGACATGGTCGGGGCCCTGACAACAGCGCCTGTGTACTTCGTGTTCCCCGAGTCCTCCCCGAACTCGGGCACTATCAGAAGGTCGACCGAACCTTGGAGCCTCTGGTACCACCTTTCGACCCTTGCCTCGATTTTTCGTGAAAGCCAGGTGCGGCCGAATCCCAGCATCAGCTCGTCTGAAATGAACACCCGCTTGGTTCCATTCTTTTCGGCCACCTCCATTCCTGAGAATTCCTCGTCCCCAACTACTAGGTCGGGCTTGAAGGAATCGAACAGGCGCTCTGTTCTCCTGATCGTCTTTCTCAGGGCCAGCCAGGACCGGACGTACCAGAGTCCGGACCTTTTCATTTCTCCGTTCACGACCGTGGGGACCGGGTCGTCAACGATGTCCTCGACCGGTATTCCTTGTCCCCGAATGAACTCCGCGG
>DATDGE010000004.1:0-1524 GCA_036522255.1 Nitrososphaerales archaeon
CGGTCCCTGCGGCATCGGTTATGTTCGTCCTCCTGCTCCTGGGACTTTTCGTGGCAAGGACAACCACTGCCGAGGAGGAAGTGGCTGAAGAGGAGGAGTCTTCGGGTGAACTGGCTTCGACGATGATAAAGGCCTTCGACGAGAAGACGAACTTGATCAACAGCCTTTGGCCTGAGATCGAAGCAAAGGACCCCAACGAGTTGGACAAGGCGTACTTCGACGAGCTCAGGGGAAGGCTGGACGCGTTCCGTGGCAGGGCCCTTCAGAGGCTGAACGAAGTGAGGCAGAAGGCGGCGAGCCAGAGGTTTGCCGACGTCGTAGGCCAGATACAAGTGACCGAGAGGGAGGTCGAAAGGGCAGCCAAGGACAAGCTGAACCTGTACCAGCAGTACTACCTCAAGCAAATGCGGAAGGAAGTGTACGACAGGCTGCTCCCCCAGTATACCAAGAGGCTCGAGAGGGCCCTCAACCAGCTTTCAGACGAGCTCCACACGGTGCAGAGAGAAGCAAAGCTGCTGTAGTAACCCTGCGGTAACCGGGGGCAGATTTATGAGGCGGAGAGGGGTGGAAAGGATTATGGAAGAAAAAGTAGAGAAATTAGTGATAATTGGGTCGGGACCAGCCGGGCTGACAGCCGCAATATACGGATGCAGGGCGGACCTGGAGCCTCTGGTCTACATGGGGACGAAGTACGGGGGCCAGCTGATGCTCACAAGCGATGTGGAGAACTTTCCAGGGTTCCCGGACCCTGTGCTGGGGCCAGACCTGATCGCCAGGATGAAAGGTCAGGCGGAGAGGTTGGGAGCAAGATTACTCCAGGAGGACGTAGTGAGGGTCAACTTCAAGAAATATCCGTTCGAGATCTATACCGACAGCGGGGCTGTCAAGGCTCTCTCGGTCATCGTAGCGACCGGTGCGACGCCCAAGCGGCTCGACCTTGAGTCCGAAATGAGGCTGATGGGGAAGGGAGTCTCCAATTGTGCGGTCTGTGACGGATTCTTTTTCAGAGGGAAGAACGTCGCCGTAGTCGGCGGCGGGGACACTGCCATGGAGGAGGCGACGTTCCTCACCAAATTCGCAGACTCTGTCAAGGTGATCCACCGCAGAGATGACCTCAGGGCGAGCGCTGCTCTGAAGAAAGAGGCTTTCTCCAACCCCAAGATCGGTTTCGTCTGGGACACGGTCGTCACTGACGTGCTCGGCGACAATAAGGTCAGGGGAGTAAAGACGAAGAACCTGAAGACTGGGAAGGAGGGGGAGATGCAGGCGGACGGTCTCTTCGTTGCGATCGGCTACGATCCCAACACCGGGATATTCAGGGGTCAGCTGGAGCTGGACCCAAAGGGGTACGTCGTCTTGAAGAAAGAGACTGAAAGCAGCGTACCAGGAGTGTTCGTCGCCGGCGACGTGCACGACTTCCGTTACAGGCAGGCCGTGACCGCTGCGGCCGACGGGTGCAAAGCCCTGCTCGACGCCGAAAAGTTCGTAAAACAGAAGCTCGAAGTAAAACTGGTCAGTTGATGA
>DATDGE010000005.1:0-2449 GCA_036522255.1 Nitrososphaerales archaeon
AACTGAAGCGTGACACAGACGTAGTCTTCTCTCGCGGAACGTTTGGTCAACCTGTCGGTATGAATGATGGTTGCCGGACGGTCAGTTATGAATCTCATTACGTCGATATCATGGATTGCAAGGTCGAGAGATACACCGAACCCTTCGGAGCCGGCGAACCTTGGTGGGTAGAACCCGAGCCGCCTGGACGACAGGTGGTAGAGCTCACCGAGCCTGCCGTCGGCTACGAACTTGTGGACGAACTGTACAGCAGGGTTGAACCTCTCCACATGCCCTACCATTAGGATCCTATTTTCCTGGCTCGCGACATCGATCATCTTTCTTGCGTCAGACAAGGAGAGAGCCATTGGCTTCTCAACCAAGACATCGATGCCTTTCTTCAGACATTCAATTGTGGCCTCTGCGTGCAACTCGTTTGGGAGGGCCACTGACACGGCATCGAGTTCTGCCTCACTCACCATCTGTTTGTAGTCTGAGAAGACCTTCCAATCTTTCTTCTTATTGAGCGATTCTCTTCGCCCGGAGTCCGTTTCCGCTACTGCCACCACTTCGCACCGCGAGGCCAGGTCGCCGTAGACTCTCAGATGCTGGGAGCCCATGGTTCCTGCTCCTATGACACCGACGCGCAACATGGACCCAGAACCCGTTCCGAGTATGGTATATCAGTAACTACTGCCATGGGGAGCCAATCAATAGGTCACCCCTGCCCAACCTGAGCGAGGATTGATGACTTCACCTCGTGAAAACTAGAGGGCTCGCTGCGCTGGCGACACTCTCCCAGGAGCGACCATAGGACTACTGTTGCTTCTCTGCTCTGTTGTCCATACGGGAGTCGTACGCACCTTCTTGGTTAGGCGCCCTGGCCGGGACTTTCGTCGAGGCGATTTCGAACCCGGGTCGCTGCCGCTCTGCCAAACTGGATTTGTTGACAGGGCAACATACTGACCTCTATACGGGACTGACCCCCTATACTACCAGGGCACCTGAGAGGGCTGCCGTCAACGGGGTTTTAAGTATCACACGTTCATGTAGAAATTCTCAGGGTGCCGAATGGGCGTCGGCCCATGCTTGTGAGTCTGGCCGTGGCGGGCGAGATGGCGCTTATACTTCTTGTTGCTGATCAGCTTTCCGCATTTCGGGCAAACCGGCACGGCCAAAGGAATACCCTGAGTCTTGATACATCTTGTGCACGCTATGCAGAACGACCAGCTTAGGAATGGGGTCGTCCGAAGGCTGGGGGTGGGGCCCCGGAACAGGTGCGGATGGGCGTCGCTGGACGACCCACTCTACTTGGACTACCACGACAAGGAATGGGGCGTACCAGTCCACGACGACAGGACCCTATTCGAGTTCCTTGTCCTCGAAGGGGCCCAGGCGGGCCTCAGCTGGGGAACAATCCTAAGGAAGAGGGAGAACTTCAGACGCGCCTTCGACGACTTCGACCCACGAAAGGTGTCACGGTATGACGAGCGGAAGGTGACTCGCCTCCTTGGGGATTCTGGGATCATCCGGAACAAGTTGAAAATACGATCGGCAGTTAAGAACGCCAAGGCCTTTCTGAAGGTCCAGGCTGAGTTCGGAAGTTTCGATGTCTACAGTTGGCGCTTCGTGGGAGGGAAGACGAAGGTCAACAGATGGCGCAGTCTTGGGGAGATCCCGGCGTGGACCCCAGAGTCCGAGGCCATGAGCAAGGACTTACTCGCCCGCGGTTTTGGGTTCGTCGGACCGACAATCTGCTACGCGCACATGCAAGCCACTGGGATGGTCAACGACCATGTCACATCATGCTTTCGCTATGGAGAGCTCCTGGGAAAGACTAGATGAGGCGGAGTTGTTTGAGCTCGTCGATTGTCTTCTTAGTTTCTGACGGTTCGGCAGGGAGCAGGGGAGCCCGGGGCTTTCCACATTCGATTCCCCTTTCTCGCAGTATCTCGTAGTAGGCTGATATGGCTCCAGTCCTCACGGCGTCTTTCACTTTCAGGACCATTTTTTGGGCCTCAAGGGCCTCGTCGTAGGACGCACCACGCTGCGCCGCGACAAGCGACACGAAGGGCTCTGGGAGGGCGCTCGCGCCTCCTGATACGAGCCCGTCTGCTCCAGACATGAGCGCAAAAAGACCGTACTCCTCGGTCCCATTCATGACTACGAAGTCATCTGGAACTGCATCCAAAAGGTCGAGAAGATGAAGGAAGTCACGAGAAGAATCCTTGATTCCCGCAACGATCCCAGCTTTCGCCATGGCCGCCACTGCGCCGGGCTGAAGGTTGTTGCCTGTGAACTGGGGAATGTTGTAGGCGAAAGTTGGGATACTCACGGATTTTGAAATTGCTTCGAAGTGCTTGAAGATGGCCTTGTCCCCCGGCTTGTAGTAGTACGGTGTGAGGCTGGCCACGGCAGTCGCACCTGTTTTCTCTGCATGCTTGGCGAGCTCGATTGAAGAGGCGGTGTC
>DATDGE010000006.1:0-1743 GCA_036522255.1 Nitrososphaerales archaeon
CCCTCTTCGGGAGAAAACGGCATCCTATTTCGACCCAAGGCGCCGCGACAGCGACCTTAACTTTTTCCAATGACTCCCTCGCCAGTAATACTTACCGCAGCTACCGCAACGATAGAACAGGCGGTGACGGACAGCAACGGACGGCGGGACCTCGCCCAAGACGTCGACTCTTCGGAGGGGGAACAGGCCGCCCCCGCAAATAGAACAAAGCGGGTCGCCTCTGACAAGTCGCGTCCCAGAGGCGGCCGCAGCCCGGGATATCGCCGATATCCGCTCCCCGTCGTTCTTTCCTTCAACCAGGATGGCCATCAGGCCTTTGGTCGGGGCCATTGCCGCGAGGGAACGGTCGGAGGTCAGTATGACACGATTCTGGGCGCGAGCCAACGTGATTATTCCTGAATCGTTTCCTGCCTTGTAGTAGGCTGTGTCAAACCCAAAGGCTCGCAGTTTGCGGCAGAGCGAACCCAGCATGGCGTCGGCAACGAAGTGATTCTTCGATTCGTCGCTGGGAGACAACCAGCCACCCGAGCTGCTCTATCTAGTCGTCTCCGCCGCTTTGACCGCTTCGTAGAGCTTCCTGGCCGGAGGGTCTTTCTCGAAATGTTCCCGGATGGGTGTAATTATCTCGTCCATGGCTTCGCCCACTCCCCGTTTCAGGTCAGCAGGGTGGAGGCGACCGGACTGGTAAGCTCTCTCAAGCTCACTGGCAGAATGAAATTCGACCGTACCCCCGTACTTCTCGGGCCGCACTACTTTCAGGGATTTCCTTTTCCGGAATATTATGAACTTCGAATATTCGATGAGGACGTTTCCTTCCAGGACCTTTGGAGGGCAATAGGCGGACTCGATCTTCTTCATGATCACGTCTTTGCTGTCGTGGACGAAAATGGATGTCTCGGGCTTGCTCTTGCTCATCTTGCTGGCAATTTCTTCGTCGACCTTTCCGTTTTCGTCGAAGCCCTCGGGGTCTTTCTTCCCCTGGAGCCCAATCAGCATGTGGTGATGGACAGCGACGGGCTTCTTCCATTTCATCTTCTCAGCAATCTCCCTGGCCAGAATGTTCGCCCTCCTCTGGTCCACGCCCAGCTGACAAATGTCTACGTCAAGCCAGAAGATGTCCGCGACCTGCATCATCGGGTAGAAGAGCTGGGCTGTCTGTACCGACTCCTTGGTTGTCCTCCCGGCGATGGTGAGGGCCCGCTGAGCCCTTGCGAGGGTGGAGTTCTGAGCCACCGTGATTACTTTCTTCCAATAGTCTTCATTCTTGGCAGCGTCGCTTGTCCAGAGAATCTCAACTTTGGTCATGTCAACCCCGGCCGCCTTCCAGACCTCGACGAAGTACTTGCCGACTTCCCTGATTTTCTCCAGGTCCCCGCCCATCTTGTTGTTGACCCAGGCGAACCAGTCCGCGATCCATAGCTTCATCCTCACACCGGCCTTCAGCATGTCTTCCACTAGGATTGGCCGCAGCACTCCAAAGGGGAGGTGCGCGAGACCGCTCGGCTCAAAGCCGTCGTAGGCCGTTGGGTGCTCGTTGGTCTCGAGAAGGGTTCTTAGCTCCCTTTCGGTTATGATTTCCTCGCCCACACTCTTTATGAGGTCGAGCCTAGTTTCTAGGTCCAAACACTGCGGGCGCGAGCCAAGCCCGATAAAAGGAATCAGGCCTTGCGCAGGGAAATTGCCGCGGCTCCGACGGTGAATCCAAACACGAGCAGCGCCAACGCCTGGTGAAGCGTCACGACG
>DATDGE010000007.1:0-6517 GCA_036522255.1 Nitrososphaerales archaeon
AGCGCAAGGGATGGGAGAAGGTGGTCAAGGATATAGTGGAGTCGAACAGGAAGTTTCTCACTGAGGCAGGCGCCTGATTTATTTCGCGCCGTTGTTGAAAACACAATCTATGTCGTGACGGCCGCCGTCTTGGTAGCCAACGCTGCCTGAGCTGCGGCAAGGCGGGCGATCGGGATCCTGAACGCCGAGCAACTCACATAATTCAATCCGGCGTCGTGGAAGAAAGCGATGCTTTTCGGATCCCCTCCGTGTTCCCCGCAGATGCCGATCTCGAGCCGAGGCTTGGTCGTGCGTCCCCCCTCGACTGCCATTCGCACCAGTTTTCCAACCCCATCAATGTCCACCGAGTCGAATGGGCTCTGGGTCAGTATTCCCGTTTCGATGTACTTCGGTATGAATTTTGCTTCGACGTCATCCCGGCTAAAACCGAATGTCGTCTGCGTCAAATCGTTGGTCCCGAAGGAGAAGAAGTCTGAGTCCTCCGCGATTTCTGAGGCCGTAAGTGCCGCCCTCGGCGTCTCGATCATCGTTCCCACCTGATAGGGGATCCGGTCTCCAAATTCGCGGAACACGCTCTCCGCCGCAGCATCCACGACCCTTCTGAGGAACCTGAATTCCCCTGCCAGGGCGATGAGGGGGAGCATGATCTTGACCTCGGCCTTCTCTTTGCCCTCCTTCGACAGCTCGATTCCCGCCTGAAGGATCGCTTTCGTTTGCATCTCATAGATTTCGGGATAGGTCACTGCCAGCCTGCACCCTCGATGACCGATCATCGGATTGTGCTCTGCGAGCTGGCGGACTCTAAGGAGGACCGCTTCGATTCTTCCCAACTCCTCATGACTGGCCCCCTTGTCCTTCATCCGCTGGACTTCGAGGATCAGGTCTTCTATTGGTGGCAGAAATTCATGCAGAGGCAGGTCAAGCAGGCGGACAACAACTGGGTTCCCTCCCATCGCCGAGAAAATCCCTTTGAAATCGGCGAGCTGAAACGGGAAGAGTCTGTAGAGGTGTTCCTTCCTCGCATTTGCGTCCTTGCTCATGATCATGTCTCTGACTATGGGAAGTCTGTTTGGCGCGTTGAACATCCTCTCAGTCCTGCATAGCCCAATCCCCTCGGCTCCGAACTCCCTTGCCTTCCGAGCAGCGTCAGGGGTATCGGCATTCGCCCAGACCCCAAGCCTCCGGATTCCGTCAGCAGTCTTCAGAAGCTTCTTGAGTTCCGGGGTGGGCTCAGGTTCCACCATCCTTACCTGACCTCTGTAGATAGACCCCGTAGTACCGTCGATTGTGATGGTCTCTCCCTTCTGGACCTTTTCCCCCGTTTTGGTTGTGAAGAATGCCCTGTCCTGTGAAATCTCGATTTCGCTGCATCCTACCACCGCGGGCTTCCCCATCCCCCTCGCAACCACCGCCGCATGAGACGTCATCCCACCTCTCATGGTGAGGATACCCTGCGAGGCAATCATCCCCTTGATATCCTCTGGAGTGGTCTCGGTCCTCACCAGAATGACCTTCCTGCCCGTCTCTGCCAACGCTGCTTCCTCCGTGTCGAAGACTACCTCCCCCGACGCGGCCCCCGGCGAAGCATCCAATCCTTTTGCCAGCGGCCTGTCTGTCGCAGTCGGGTCCAGTCGCCTATGGAGGAGGGACTCGAGCATTTCGGGCTCGACCCTTGCTACGGACTCCTCGTTCGAAATCAGCCCTTCTTCTGCCATTTCAACCGCAATTCTAACTGCGGCCTGCGCAGTCCGCTTTCCATTTCTTGTCTGAAGGATGTAGAGCCTTCCATCCTCGACTGTGAATTCGAAGTCCTGCATGTCCTTGAAGTGGGCCTCGAGTTTCCCCGCAACTTCCTCGAGTTGCGCGTGGACCTTTGAGTCAATGCTGTCGACTCCCACGGGGGTCCGGGCACCCGCCACAACATCTTCTCCTTGGGAATTCGCAAGGTACTCGCCGAAGAGCTTCCTCTCGCCGGTGGACGGGTTGCGAGTGAAGCCTACCCCGGAACCCGAGGTCTGCCCAAAATTGCCGAAAACCATTGATTGTATGTTGACCGCTGTCCCCAGGGTCTCGCTGATTCGGTAGTACTTTCGGTATTCTTTCGCGCGTTCGGTGTTCCAGGACTTTAGGACAGCCTCGACTGCCATCTCCAACTGGACAAACGGGTCCTGGGGAAACTCTTTTCCGGTCTCGGCCTTGATTACTTGTTTGAACTCCCCTACAACGCCCCTTAGGTCCTCGGGGGGGAGGTCGATATCCATCTTGGCTCCGGACCTTTCTCTCCGGTGTGTGAGAATTCCCTCGAACGTTTCCGAGTCGGCCCCCATGGCCACCTTCCCGAACATCTGTATCAGACGCCTGTACGAGTCGTAGGCGAACCTTTCGTTTCCCGTAATGACGCCGAGCTCCGCAGCAGTCTCGTCGTTGAGCCCCAGGTTAAGAATCGTGTCCATCATCCCCGGCATCGAAAACGGAGCCCCTGACCTCACAGAGAATAGGAGTGGTCTTTCCTTACCTCCGAACCTTTTCCCTGTCTTCCCCTCCACCTCGGAGATCTTCATCCTGATCTGGTCGAAAAGGCCATCAGGAATCGAGCCCCCGTTCCCGTAGTACTGTTTGCAGACATTTGTGGTGATGACGAACCCCGGCGGGACTGGTAGTCCCAGTGCCGTCATCTCCACCAGACCGTACCCTTTTCCTCCTAATAGGAACTTGTCCCGACCCAGTGCCTCCTGGAAAAGCATCACACTTTCCATCAAAAGAGACCTTAATTTCAGCCCTGAGCCCCCTGGATATATTTGTAAAGGATTGAGAATTCTACTCTATGTTTTCCCGCCTCACGGGGGCGAATCCGGAGGGAACAAGGCATGAGGGGTGAACTCATCGGCAATCCTGAGCGCCTTTGCAAACTCGGCCGGGAGGAACTCCCTGAGACCATCGCCGAACATGATCGAATATCCTTTCACTGTCGTCAAGGCTGCCACGACCAGCGACAACCCCAACGGGAGGAAAACGGTGAGCCAGAACATGCCTCCCAAGATTCCTGGGGAAATTGACGACAGGGGGGCCAAGAATGAATCGAAAGCGCCCCTTTTGGATGGGTCCAAGACGAACGCTGAATATATCGCCAGGCTCCCGAGTCCTCCCAATGTCGGGATTTTCCAGGAGAACTCTCTACGTTTCTCAAGGCGTGTGATCTCAGAGAAGGGAATTGCTACTTGTTGGCGCTTCTTTCCGGATTCAATCTTCAACGTTCTGGTCGTGACGACAACTTTGTACCCCTTCTTCGCCCAGGCCTCAATCACCTTATCCCCGGGCTCAAGCTGCGCTTGGGCTCCATCATCTTCTGTCCCCAAATCAGGCGAAACAATTTGGATGAAGGAATGTATCAGTCTGCCCATCGTGAACTGAGAAGCAGTGTCCCTCGACCTTTGGGCGAGCTTGTTACGCTTCTTGGGTTTGTCTACCAGGTTCCTGATAGCCCTGGCTGCCCCTGACACGTCGTCTGGACCTGAGAGGACAACTCCGCTCGCCCCGTCCTTGACGACCCAGGACTGCCCTCCGACCCCCGAGGTCACAACGGGAACACCAGAGTACATGAATTCGAGCTGAGCCAAGCCTAATGCTTCGGACCTGCTCATGTTGATGTTGAGGTAGGCCTCCCGTATCAGTGAAGGGTAGTCCTCGTCTGATATCGGACCGGTCACGGTCACATTGGCGAGGCCTGTCGAAGCCTCTTTGACCTGGCTCCCGTATTCCCCTTCAAGTCTTCCTGCTATCACAAAATGAATGTCTCTTTGTTCGTTGAGGACCTGGGCAACCTTCAGCACGGCCTTTGCATTCTTTCTCTCTTCCACCGTCCCCAGATATGCGACTACCTTGGGCTCGGCTGGGATTCCATGCTTCTTCCTGAACTCCAAATCACTGGGCTCGAGGGAAAGTATGTCTACGCCTCCAGGAAAAAGAACTAGCTTCGAATCCTCAACCCCCATCTTCTTCATCAGTTCCCTCTCGTAGGGGGTGGTCACGAGGACGAAATCCGCCAGCTTCATCACCATGGGAAGAGTCGTCCCGTTCCATGTCTGCCTGTATGTCCTCTCGTCCAGGTCGTATCGTTCCTCTGAAGGCTCTTGAAAATGGCTCATATGGCAGAACACGAGCTTTCCAACCGGGGCTCCCCCTTTGGCCTGATTCCTCTTCCACTCGACGAACCTGGCCGCATCTTCCGGCCCGTTCCACAGCGTCGAATGTGTGACGAGGACATCTAGCTTGAGCTCGTCGATTAGGGCCGTCAGAACTGACATGAATCCGACAAACGCAATGCGCCTGGGGGGCCAGTCGACCTCCTCGCTGTTCACCCTGACCACGGGAAGCCCCAGAGTCGAATCGAACATGTGGATGTATCCCCCTCGCCGGCTCACCTCCTCGCGCGACACTACGGCCGTTTGATCATGAAAGATGCTAGTGATGAGGTAGGCCTCATGTCCTTGTCTCCTGAGCTCCTTGACCATCCTCTGGGCGACCAATTCTTGTCCCTTCGTCTGGCTCGTTTGGTACATGATGACCCCGACCCTCAAGAAGCCTCATGCCCCCCTTGGCCCAACCCCGGGAAGGCCAGGCGTGAAATCCATTCTCTGGTCGGACAGCGACTGCAGGAACTCCTCCAATCTTGCTTGGTTAACCATAAACTCGCACCGGAGCTCATCCAGCGCCTGGCCATGGAATACGCCTATGGCAAACTCCGCCTGCTTGAACGCTCTGTTGTCTGCCGGTGAATCGCCAATGAACATTGTGTTACCCTGGACCCCGAGAAGCCTTTTCAACTCTTTCAATGCCTTTCCTTTGTCTGGCGAAGCGGCGTAGAAATCTGCAAACTGAGAAGCCCCATCATATGTTGAGATGATGCCTTCGCCTGACATCGTCCTGAGGTTTTCAACTATCCCGTCCCTCAACTCAGGGACTTCGGTCCAGTCGATGGAGAGGCCAAGGAGCTCGCCGGACGGCCCGCGCTTGAGCTCTGTTAGTGCCCCTTCGCTCTCCATTGATTTCGCAAACTCGAGCGGCTTGGTTAGGTCAGCCAACCTCCTTTCTGCAAATCGCCTCCCGTCTGCCAGCTTGATATCCAAGCCAGAGACGCAGGCCCAGCCTGCGGCAAAGTTGCATCGCGGATAGACAAAATCGAAGTCTTTGGATGTTACGATACAGAGTGGGACCTGCCGGCCAATTTTCTTCAGTTGGACTTCGACGCCTTCGAAAATCTTTGACTCGGCCCTCGGAACTCCAAGGGGGGCTATCGTCCCGTCGTAGTCAGAGAAGAATGCATCGACCTTCATGGCCAATTCCCCGACAAGGTAGCTACTGTCGAATCTTACCCAAGCTATTTTCGTCGAGCCTGTACGTGTACCACTCGGACTGCCTCTTGGCTCCGAGCTTCTCGTAAAAACGCAGGGCTTTCTCGTTCCAGGTGAGGACCGCCCACTCCATCCTTCCGCACTCTTTTGCCAACGCTTCGTTGACGCATCGCCTGAAGAGCGCTAACCCCACACCTCGCTTCCGGTGCTTCTCAAGGACAAAAAGGTCTTCGAGGTAGAGAGAGGGCTTGGCAAGAAAGGACGAATAAGTGTAGAAATAGAGCGCGTATCCGAGGAGCCTCTTCCCTTCCGCAGCGACGAAAAGATGGATCCGCTTCTTCTCGAAAACGTCTTCGACAAGTCTCTTTCTCCCTGCGTCCGAGGGTGGCTCCAGATGTTCGAACCTTGCGAGGGCGAGCACCAACCTGTTGAACTCTTTCGAATCGGCCCTGCGCCCTTTGCGTATTGCGATCTTTTCCATACCCTACCATACGTGCAGATTGAGCCTGATAAAATCGATTGGGCCCACTGAATTTCCGAAGAAAAAGGAATGAGGCCCGGAGCTACTGATGTTGCTCCAGGTCTCGCATCATCTGGTCGAACTGCTCCTTCGTGATTTCGCCTTTGGCGTATCTCTGGCGGAGTATCTCACGGGCGTCCCCATAGTGATACCAGTAGCCACGTCGCCATCCCCCTCCCCAGCCCCACCGTGGCCAGAAGATGAATCGACTCACTCCGAAGATGATGAAGAATATGAAGAAGAAGCCGAATGGGAAGAAGAACCAGCCAAAGAACGGATAACCGTAGTAGGGCGTTGTTGGAGAATATGGGTAGCTGTGAGTTGCCAAAGCCACGACGAACGCTATGACTGCGACGAGGACGATGCTCGCGATGACCCAGCCGAATACGCTGTGCCTACGAAGGTGCATGTCGCTGTAATTTCCTTGCGTTTGATTTCGCCTCCGGGTATCCTCAGCAACAAGGGGGTTTTAAGAATATCGGAAAACCGAATAACTTCCACGAGGCATCACCTATATAAATATCGATAATCCGAGTTTGCTTGTGTGGCCGTTTCGCTTTGCAATGCACGGAAAGCGAGGGCTTCGCATGATGGTCGTTTCATTGCTTTCGTCGTCGCCGAAAAACGGCGTAGAGGTCATTGACGG
>DATDGE010000008.1:0-5195 GCA_036522255.1 Nitrososphaerales archaeon
CGGATATTCTATCACAGCCTGCTTTGGTTCGTCTTCTCCTCCTTCGATCGGGCGTATCATGAGCCGGCGTGCTGAGAGCTCTTCGACCCCGACGGTGGCACCCTTCTTGATGCCGTTCCTTCTGACCCAGTCCTTGGGAAGCGAAATCAAGATGGTGCCTTTCCCCATCTCGATCGCCTTCCTGCCTTGCACTCCTCTATAGGACTGCGAATCTCTCTATATCTACTTACTCTGCCAGCTCCCAGAGGCCGGTCCCGAGCAGAGCGCTGAGGTCCATCGACCGGATCCTGAACACGGCGTTGGGTGCTCCGGCGGCCGCCCAGACGTAGTCGAATCGAGCGAGGGAGTTGTCTGCGAACACCCAAACATCCTCATTGTGTGGGAATGGCGGAACCCCGCCTATCGGATAACCTGTCTTCTCTCTTACCTCCTCCGGCGTGGCGATTCTGACCTCATCTCCCAGGGCCGCGCCTAGCTTGTTGAGGCTCACCCGTTTGTCTCCTGAAATGATGACCACAGCCGTCCTTGCTCCGACAAAGACGACACTCTTCGCTATTTCAGCGACGGTGCACCCAAGTGCTTCAGCCGCAAGCGCCGAGTTCTTTGTGCTTTCGTCGAATTCTCGTATCTTCGCCTCCACGCCGATTTCTCTCAAAAATACAGCTACCTTCTCCCGGCTCCCCAGGACAGCCCACCTACTGAGGAGGCTGAGCTGGCTTGTTGACCTGCTTGTTCACTGCTTCCGCCAAATAGTGCCCTCGCAGAGTGACCTTGGCGTCTTTCACCCCGTCGACCGAAAGTAACCCGGCTTTGATGTCGCTGGCTATCTTCAGGGCGAAGACCGGTGGGCAGAAAGGAGCGGTTAGGTGAAACTCAAGATCGACGCTGCTTCCAGTCACCGTCAGCTTGTCTATCAACTTCAGGTCCGTTATCGGGCGGCCAAGCTCTGGGTCGATTATCTTGGACATTGCGGCGTTCAGGGCGGTCTCCTCAACCAGGGACAATGTTTCTGATGAAATGAACCTCAACTGCTTATTTATCCGTTTGTAAGCTTCGACCGATAAAAGGGACCGTCATTGACCATCGCCATTCACGTCAAGATCAAAGGCCTCGTACACGGCGTATCTTACAGGGCATCGATGGCTCAGATCGCTGCCGAGGTAGGGGTCAGGGGCTGGGTGAGAAACGTCCCAGATGGATCCGTGGAGGCTTTCTTGGAGGGGGATGAGAGGAATCTGAAGAGACTCTTGGACTGGGCAAGGCTTGGACCGAGTCGGGCAAGAGTAGACAGGGTGGACGTCGAAAAGGCAACCCCAAGAAACCATCGTGACTTCCGAATCTACGGCTAGTCGGAAACGACGATTACTCCTGAATCCGACGGGCCGCAGGCTTCTCCCTTCTTCTTTAGTTCTTCTGATATGCCATCCATTTGGAGCCCAATCGCGGGTCGGCGAGTGTTGAAAGTACGTAGTCTGTGAACTGACCAGCCGTGGCTCCGTCGGGCCGTCCGGTCATTGTTTGTTTCCGCTCAAAAAGGGCACAGATGTCCAGGGCCTTTCCCAGTTTCCGGCTCTTCTCTAGCTTCCCCACGTGCTCCAGCATCATGACAGCCGCCCTCATCAGGCTCAATGGGTCCGCGTAGGGCCCTCTCCCCTCGGCTATCATCCTCGGAGCTGACCCGTGAATCGCCTCGAACATCGCGAACCTTGCCCCAATGTTCGCGCTCCCGGCGGTCCCCACACCTCCCTGCAGCTCGGCTGCTTCGTCCGTCACGATGTCACCATAAAGGTTGGGCAGGACGACTACCTCGAACTCTCGTCTCCTCTTCTCATCGATCAGCTTTGCCGCGAAGACGTCGATGTACCAGCTATCCAATTTTATTCCGGGAAAGTCCTTTGCCACCCTCTTCGCCGTCTCCAAGAAAAGCCCGTCTGTGGTCTTGACGACGTTTGCCTTGGTCACGACTGAAACCTTCTTCCTCCCCGTCTTCCTGGCGTGCTCGAAGGCGAGCCGGGTTATCCTCTCCGACCCGGGCCTCGTGGTGACTTTGAAATCAAGCGCTAGGTTTGGCGTCACCATCAAGCCGCTGCTCCCGAGGACATATTCCCCTTCGGTATTTTCTCTGAAGAAAACCCAGTCTATTCCCTGGTCGGGGATTCTGATGGGTCGCACGTTTGCAAACAGGTCGAATACCCTTCTTATCGAAATGTTTGCACTCTCGATGTTGGGCGAGCCGCTCCCCTCCTCCGGTGTGGTGGTAGGTCCTTTCAGGAGAACGTGGCACTTCCTGATCTCGGCCAGGACATCTTCAGGCAATGACTTCTTCACTTTGATCCTATTCTCTATGGTGAGACCTTCGATTTCCCTGATCTCGATTTTCCCAGAGCGAATCTCTTCTTTCAGAAGTTCCCGCAATACCCTGTGGGCTTCCTTCGCTATGATGGGCCCGATTCCGTCCCCGCCGATGACACCGATGATGAGCTTCTTCAGTTTCGCGTAATCCAGCCATTCAAACGGTTTGTTGATTCTCCGGGTGCGTTCGACCTGCTCTTCCAGCAGCATACGGATTTGGCTCAGCGCTTTGTCATAGGATGCCTTTCGCGGAGACAACTCGAATCGAAACCATCGGAATCGGGATTAAAATGTCCTCCCGACGAGTTCAACCGCTGAGAAACCCCGTTACTCCGGAGGAGGCGTAGTGGCATCTCGCCTCCTGGAAAGAGCTCGAAGGACAGGGACAGCGACGATGGTCCCAAGGACGGTGAAGAGAACTCTTTCAGGAGGATAGAGGAAGAATATTGCGTACCAGTTTGCAGCAATCTTGTCCGCCGTAATCAAATCGTTTATCCTCGAAACCACATTTTCGTAGAGTATGCTTCCCGCGATGTGGCCTGTCATCGTCGACGCGAACACCGTGGCGCCCACGAACAGGGGATTCAAGCGCTTCAGCATGCCCTTTGTTTCGAAGAGGAACGCGACTCCTAGGACCAGGACGGAAAGCAGGTGCATCCAATAAAATGGAACAGAGAATCCCCCTATCACTACAAAGTTTAGAGAAAGCGGGTCCAACGAATACCAGAGTATCAAGGCCAGGGGAAAGGAAAGCGCAAGCTTTCGCCTTCCAGTGAAAACAAGCCCTGCCATCACCGCAGACGCCGCACCTGGGACGAAGTCCAAAAAGTCGAAGACCACAGGCTTCCCGAACGCAAAATCAACGAAGGTCCCTATGACCATGGAAAAGCCGCCAGTCAGCGGCCCGAAGAGCATCCCTGCCAGGGGGCTAAGTATCTCCCTGAACGTCAAGAAACTACCGACCCCGATATACGCCGAGACTGGGATCAGACCAAGTATCGCGTACACCACCGCAAAGACCGCGGCGCTCGCTACCACATACGAACGCCGTCTGGCCTGAAACAACCGGCAGGGTTTCGCAAGAATCGACTTAACAGTTTCACAAAACCCCCTCCCCGAAATGTCGCGACTCGCCAACGTTTTTAGCGCAACCCCCGTGGACGTGGTTTGATGGCTTCCTCTGAGACTGACGTAAGGAAGGCAGCGGAGCTGAAGCTCTGGCTGGAGGGGAGAATAGCTCAGCTGCGAGAAGAGATTGAACGTCTCAGCGAGACTTTGAGCTACGTGGACACGAATCTTAGGGCGTCGACGTTCAAACAGGCCATAGAGATGATGGCTGAGACGAAGGAAGCCCCCGAGGTCAGGGACCTCAAGCGGGACAAGGGCGGGCAGGTCATGGCAACGGCATCAATCACCTCAGACGCTGTGGCCATAGAACCAAGCGACGGTGTTGAATTGAAGTCGGCGACCCCACCTTTCAAAACGTTCCTTGTCGGGAAGATTCTCCAGGGGATGAAGACTAAAGATGAAGAGCTTGTCCGCACTGGGAAGCTGGCAAAAGGGACCGAGCTGCGGTTTGACGTCGAGGAGGCCAACGGCTCGATCGGCAAGCTAATAGTCGAGAACTACAGGGAGAAGGCGAGGCTGAACGAGATTCTCAGCACCGTCTCGTGGACATTTTCGAGAATGCTCGAGAAGTAGTCAGTTACCAACTGGTCCTATCTGCTCGCGAGTAGGCGGCATGAACATCTCGCTTTCGAGGTAGAGTCGCGCCGCCCTGTTTGCCAATCTGAGCCTCTTGACCTCGTCCAGACCCTCCAGCCTGCCGAGGATTGCACCAGCGTCCCACACATCTCCTGCCCCCGTGAGTCTTCTCGACTTTGCCTTGACCACGGCAGCAGAGGTGAGGCGAGTTCCTTCGCTCGAGTAGGACCTCTTGACGGCGTGCAGGTCAAAAACAACCCCCAGCCTACGAGCCAGCTCCATGCACATCTTGCCCTTGTCCGCCGTCCCTATTCCAAAGGCTCTGGCAGAAGCGATCCCCTCCTGCTCATTCATGCTCACCCAGTCTACAAGGTGCCTTTCGGCGACCTCCTCCATTAGTTTCTTGAACTGAGGGACACGGTCCCGGAAATCAGCCGGGTCGAGAAAGATTGTTTTCTCGCCCCCCAGCCGCTTCCTCAGGGCGACAAGAAGCTCGGTGCCCCGCAAGTTCGCCGCCCAATTGACCGAGCAGACCACTCTTGAGTTCTTGAGGGCTCTCCAGTCGCTTTCATCGAGGCTCGAAGGGCCGAAGTCTGATGCTCCCCTGCTGTCTCCCATCATGACGTTCACTTTCTCCTCGAAGGCCACGGTCAATCCTGCCGGGGCGGGCTTTACCCTGACTTCCGCCCTGAGACCCTCGAATGTCTCCCGGAGGAGAGGCTCGTGTGTCCTGTCGCTGTGGGTGATAAGCAGGGTCCTGAGGCCCAATCTGGCAAGGGCGTGGGCAAGGTTCACAGCGTTGCCGCCCCTTACCTCCTCCTGCGGAACTCCGTGAAGACCCCCTCCCCCGGCGGCAGCCTTCTCCGATAGAGTTCCGACCATTCCGGCAAATGATTTCGTGTGCACGAGCCGGTCGACAAAGAAATCGTGCATGACGGCGACATCGAAGGAATGAGCCAATCTACTTCAGGATCTTTATGCTTCTGACCATCTTGAGGCCGTTCAGTTCCTCCAGGGCGGGACCGGTGAGCCTTCCTTCCACCACCAGAGTCATCTTCGCATCGGGAACCATGTCAGGGTCCTCAGCCACCGCCTGTCTGACCACCATTCCATGCCTGGACAGTATCTCCGCGACCCCT
>DATDGE010000009.1:0-2140 GCA_036522255.1 Nitrososphaerales archaeon
TGGAAATCGGCTCCCCCTTGGGAAGACTAGTCTTACCATTCAGCTTCACTATCAACGGGACCTTCCCATCGAAGAACCTCTCCGCCGTTCCCTTCTGGAAGACAATGCCATTGAATCCTCCTTTGGCTGCAGTCTCCATTATCATTGCCGGGTCCACGTTGGCGTCGTTGAAATCCGCCGAAGGCCCGTGTTCCAGCCCTTGGTCATAGGCTAGGAGCATGCTCTTCCCGTTTCTCAGAAACGGGGCCATGCGGTCCTGCTTCATGGGCCGACCCACTCGTTCGCTATTTAACAGTCTTACGCAGATTTCATGTCTCATCGAACAATGCCGCCATACGTCTAAATCCGAGGACTGAAGGCCCGACCTTGTTTCAATTGAAACTGGAAGAGTTTCTAAGACTCAATGCGCCCGAGGACCTTGCCTCGCTCACTTCCGCGATAGCGAAGTCGAGTGTCACCGTCTGGGACAATATCCCGTTCAAGTCCGGCCTCCTCTCCGAAGTCAATCCTTCAGGAGAGAAGCAGAAGGCCATCGACGTATTTTCCAACGACACCTTCGTGGAGGCCCTTAGCGCGACCGGCTGCGCGCGCGAGGTCGCTTCCGAAGAGATGGCTGAACCCGCCGAAGCAAAAGGGGGATTCAGCGTCGCCATGGACCCTCTCGACGGAAGTTCGAATGTCGAGTCCAACAACCCATTGGGCAGCATTTTCGGTTTCTACTCCAAGCGCCTTCCCACTTCCGGCCGGAACCTTGAGGGCGCCCTCTACGTGACCTACGGCGCCATGATAACATTGACTTTCTCCTTCGGAAAAGGGGTGCACCGATTTGTTGCAGTCAGGGAGGGGGCGAAGATGTCATTCGACCTGCTCGGGGTGAACCTAAGGCTTCCCAACAAGCCAGAGGTCTACGGCTTCGGAGGCTTCAGGAAAGACTGGATAACACCCGTCCGCAAGTTCGTCGACTCCCTCGAGGAAAGGGGAATGCGCACAAGATATTGTGGAACTTTCGTCGGGGATTACAACCAGGTCCTATCTAAGGGAGGCATTTTCGCCTACCCACAACTACTGAAGAAGCCTCAAGGCAAGCTCAGGGTGCTATACGAGACGGCCCCGATGGCCTACATCAACGAGGATGCCGGAGGGTATGCCAGCGACGGAAGCAGGGACATTTTGGACATCACCCCTTCAACCCTTTCAGAGACGTCTCCTGCGTACATAGGCAGCGCCCCGATGGTTCACGAACTTGAACGGATGATATCCTCAGAAAAGTAGGAACGGGGCTCTAGGGGAATATTCCCAGAGTCCTGATTGCATCCGCCACCCTTCCGACCCCGACCATAAGAGCGGCTGTCCTCATAGATGTTGAATGCTTCTGCGAGGTCTTGTACACTTCCGTGAAGGCCCCTGTGATTTTGTCCTCGAGCTTCCTGTTGACCTCCGATTCAGGCCAGCTTATCCTGCCGAGATTTTGGACCCACTCCAGGTAGCTTACGATGACACCACCTGAGTTGGCGAGGATGTCTGGGACCAAAAAGACCTTGTTCGAGTCGAGTATCTTGTCCGCGGCTGGCGTTGTGGGACCGTTGGCGCACTCAACGATCACCTTCGCCCTGACTCCTGGGGCGATCTCCGGGGTTATGGCATTCTCGAGAGCTGCAGGGCATAGAATGTCGACATCGAGCTGCAGCAGGCCGTCGTCGTCGATGGCCTGGGTACCTGCCATTCCCACGACCGAGCCCGTCTTCTCCTTGTATGCAATGAGCTTGGTAGCGTCAATGCCATTCTTGCTCATCACTCCGCCCTTGGAATCGCTCGCAGCGACTAACTTAGAGCCGTATCCCTGCAAGATTTCCGCATAGTTGGCGCCCGCGTTCCCGAATCCCTCGACAGCGAAGGTAGCCTTCTTGAGGTCCATGTTCATCACCTTCGCAGCCTCAACTGTCGTGAAGACGGCACCCCTACCTGTTGCCTTGTCTCTACCGAGGGACCCTCCGATCGAAATGGGTTTCCCAGTCACCACTTCGGGCACCATGTATCCTTTGAGCGCGCTATAGGTGTCAACTATCCAAGCCATCACCTGGGCGTTGGTGTACACGTCGGGGGCGGTGACGTCCCTGAAGGGGCCGATGAAGTCTGCAAT
>DATDGE010000010.1:0-16254 GCA_036522255.1 Nitrososphaerales archaeon
TGACCACCTTTAGCCCAGGCGTGTGCGCGTAGTAGGCTTCGGGAGATTCAGAGTGGTGCTCCGGTCCCCGAATCCCCGCGCCATAGGGGAAACGGATGACCCCTCTGCAAGTAAACCTCCCCCTGGTCCTGTTCCTCATCCGGGCGACGTGGCTGAAAATCTGGTCGAAGGCAGGGACGGAGAACCAATCGAACTGAAACTCCGCCACGGGGACCATGCCTCCTGCTGAGAGGCCTACGAAGATACCTGCAATCCCGAGCTCTGCAAGCGGAGTGTCAAACACCCGATCCGGACCGAATTCGTCTTGCAGACCGCGGGTGACCTGAAAGACGCCTCCGTTCTTTCCGACGTCTTCCCCAAAGATTACGACTTTCTTGTCCCGCTGGAGCCCCTCTCGGAGCGCCATGTTCAGTGCGTTCCTGATGTTGACCCCGGGTTTCCCGCCGGTCACGGTGGGCTCGGATTGTTCCCTCCTAGGGGGAAGGTTCCCTCCGAAGGCTTCTGCGCGCTGATCAAGCAAGGCTTGAGTGGGCGAGGAGTAAAGGTAGTCGAACATGACAGTCGGTTCGGGGGTGACCATTGCCCTGTAGGCCGCCAGGGCCTCGTCCATTCTCTTTTGTGCGGAAGCAGCTATGGCATCCCTGGACTTGTCGTCGAGCAGTCCTCTTGACCTCAGGTATTTTTCGAGCCTGGTTATCGGGTTACGCTTCTCCCATTGGACCACTTCGTCGGGCGCCTTGAGCTTGTTCGATACGAGCTCCGCCGTTGTGTGAGGTCCCATCCTGTAGGTCGAGAATTCGATGAGGGTCGGGCCCCCTCCCCTCCGAGCTTTCTCCGCCGCGTATTTCGTCGCCTCATATGATGCTATCACGTCGTTGCCGTCTACGAGGATCCCCTCGAAACCGTACGCTACCGCCTTCTGGGCGATTGTCTTCGCGGCAGTCTGTCTATCCCTCTTCACAGACAGGGCCCACTGATTGTTCTCGACGCCGAAGACGACTGGAAGGTCGTAGACCCCGGCGAAGTTCAGAGCTTCATGGAAGTCGGCCTTGGAAGTGCCACCGTCTCCGGTGACGGCGAAGGTCACCGACTTTTCTCCCTGAAGACGCCTTGCCATTGCGAGGCCTACCGCATGGGGAAGCTGTGTCGCCACTGGAACAGCGAGAGGGAGCATGTTGAGGCCCTCGGGTATCTGCAATCCTCTCTCGTCTCCGCCCCAGTATTGCAAGAGCTTGGTGGCGGGCATGCCGAAGGCGAGCATCCCGGCGGAGTCTCGGTACATCGGGACGTACCAATCCCCTGTTTCCAGGGCGCCGACGGACCCGACCTGGCAGCCCTCCTGCCCCTTGCCCGGTGCGTAGGTGCCTATCTCCCTCAGCGTCGAGAGGTTGGTTGCCTTATCGTCGAACAGTCTGCCGAATGTCAGCTGCTCGTAAAACTTTCTTAGGGTCTCTGGAGTCAGGTTCGGGTCTTTCCCTCTGATCGTGCCTTCGGGAGTGAGCCTCTGATAGAGCATCTCGTCGGCGCTTGTGAATTTGAAGTCGGCCTCGCTGAAGATCCTGGGGACTGCGTCAGCCCCGGAACTCTTCAGAGAGTCAGCTGCTGTCAAACGTTTGTTTTGGCCTCCGAGGTCATATAAGATTGGCGCCGTCGGGCGTCGTTTTCAATCGCCGTTCTGATGAAATACTCCCCGGCTTTGTAGCTGCTCCGAACCAGGGGGCCGGAAGCGACATACCTGAAGCCCATGCCTTCTCCCGTGACCCTGTATCTTTCGAACTGGTCGGGGTGTACGTAATCAACGACCTTCAGGTGTCTCGATGATGGGCGCAGATACTGGCCGACGGTGAGGAAGTCGACATCGGCCTGCCTCAAATGGACCATGGCTTGCCTGACCTCCTCCTCGGATTCGCCGAGGCCTACCATGATGGAGGACTTCGTGTAGATGTGAGGGGTCAGTTTCTTCACGTTCTTCAACACGGACAGAGACTGCCAGTAATGTGCCCTCGGGTCCCTGACGGAAGGGGTAAGGGACATCGTGGTCTCGATGTTGTGGGCTATGACGTCAGGCCTTGCGTCGACCACCTGCTTCAGCTGGTCCAACTCCCCTTGGAAGTCTGGGATGAGGACCTCCACCAATAGACCTGGATTTGCCTCCTTGACCAGCCTAATGGTCTTTGCAAAGTGGGAAGCGCCTCCGTCAGGAAGGTCGTCCCTGTCGACGGAAGTCAGGACAATGTAGGTCAGTCCCATCTGGGACAGAGCAAAGGCGACGTTCTCGGGCTCAAGCTGGTCCAAGGCACCCTGGGGCTTCCCTGGTGTGACCATGCAAAAGCGACAGGCACGGGAGCACGTGTCCCCCATCAGCATCAGAGTGGCAGTCCCACCACCCCAGCATTCGTGGACGTTGGGGCAGTGAGCCTCCTCGCAGACTGTGTGGAGGTTCAGGTTTCGAAAGAGGTCTTTGAGTTCCTGGTAGCTCTGACCCTTCGGGGGGCTTACGGTCAGCCACTCTGGCTTCTGTTCGGCAGGCAAGTTCAGCTGCCGACTAGTACTTTCAGCCTGTCAAAATCCTTTACGGAGAGACTGCCGTCGCATGCAGAACATCCCTCCACCTGGAAGCCGGGTTCAAGGTCGCCATGCAGGGTGCACATCATGTGGTTGAAGCGGATGTAGTCGAGGACTTCGGTCATGGATTTGAGTGCCTCCCTTTGGTCTGGGGCATCAGACGACAGCCCTTGGGCTATCTTGTCGGCTGCCTTCGCCACCGTACCGTCGCCTTCGAGGTTGACCATCATCCCTCTTGTCCGCCTTGCGTAGTTGCTCACTGAGGCCTGGGTGACACCGAGCCGCTTTGCTACCTGCTGCTGGGTCATGTGGTAGTTCTCCTGCAGCCTCCTGGCTACCATTGCCCTCAGAGCCGGAAGGGCGGATTTCGCGACTATCTCATACGGGCTGATCATCAATATATTACGTATGTTATACTCAGTTATTTAAGGCTAGTAGCCACACGGCGAAACAGTTTCACCGGGCCCGCGTTTTTCGACTCCGGCGACCGCAAACTTATTGGAGGAGAATAGGAGTATTGGGCTTTCTTCTTGATTTTCATCTTATCCATGCACCTTGGTGAGTATTTTTGACTGAACAAAACGTCTTCCAGCTCCTTTCCCAGCCTCTAGTTGAGGCGCTGAAAGCACGGGGCTTCGAGTCTCCGACCGACCCTCAGGCCAGGCTACTCCCGATAGTCAGAGAGGGGAAGAACGCTCTTCTGATGGCGCCGACAGGGACGGGAAAGACTGAGGCCGCACTCCTCCCGATTCTAGACGCCATGGTAAGGGATGGGCAGCCGAGAGAGAAGGGGACGAAGCTCCTGTACATCACCCCGCTCCGGGCCCTGAACAGGGACATGCTGGACAGGATGCAGTGGTGGTGCAAGCGCTTCGACATACGGCTCGGAGTCAGGCACGGCGACAGTTCCCAGGCGGAGAGGACCAACATGAGCTTCGCGCCCCCGGACATTTTGATCACGACGCCCGAGACGCTTCAGATCCTCCTGGTCGGCAGGAGGATTAGGCAGAACCTCGCGAAATTGCGTTGGGTGGTGGTGGACGAAGTGCACGAACTCTCTGAGGACAAGAGGGGGAGCCAGCTCAGCGTCGGCCTCGAAAGACTCAGAGACGCTGCCGAGAAGGAGTTTCAGATTGTGGGCCTTTCTGCGACGGTGGGGTCGCCAGAGAGGGTTGCCCAATTCCTCGTCGGGCAGGGGCGCAGCTGCGAAGTGGTCAGAGTGCCTGTGGAGAAGAGCCTCTCCCTGAAGGTTGTAGCCCCCAGGGCGACCGGAGATGACAGAATACTAGCGGATGCCATCTATTCATACCCTGAGGTCGCGGCCAGGCTTAGGACCATCAGGGAGGTCGTCGAGAAGTACAGGTCGGTGCTAATATTCACGAACACGCGGACAGAAGCCGAGGCGCTGTCGAGCAGGTTCAGGGTCTGGGACCCCAACTTCCCGATAGGAATCCATCATAGCTCTCTATCGAAGGCGACAAGGGAGGCGGTGGAAAGGGGCCTGAAGGATGGGAAGCTCCGCGGGGTGATCTGCACCAGCAGCCTCGAGCTCGGGATTGACATTGGCTTCTTAGACTACGTGATTCAGTACAATTCCCCCAGGCAGGTGACCCGTCTTATCCAGAGGGTCGGGCGGAGTGGCCACAGGGTGGGCGAAGTATCGAATGGGCTTGTGATAACGCAGGACTCTGACGACACCCTCGAGGCGGCTGTGCTTTGCAGGAAGTCGGTGATGGGGGAACTTGAACCCCTTGAACCCGTCTTCTCCCCCTACGATGTCGCGATTCATCAGGTAGCTGGATTGCTCATCGAACAGAGCAGCTGGAACTTCGAGGACATTTTGGCGCTGTTGAAAAGGAGCTATTCCTTCGCCGAGATGGACGGTCCAAAGTTAAAGGAAGTCCTGACCTACATGAGAGAAAGATATCCGCGACTCGCCTACTACGGCGAATCAGACGGGAAGGTTTTCAGGGCGAGAGACGTCAAGCCCCTCTTCTCGTATTATTTCGACAACCTGTCAATGATCCCGGACGAGAAGCAGTACCTTGTCATCGAAGGGGACAACTTCATCGGGACTCTCGACGAAGCCTTCGTCTCTGAGTACGGAGAGGTCGGGGTGAAGTTCGTGGAGGCCGGGCGGTGCTGGAAGATCGAACAAATCTACGGAAATAAGGTGTACGTGAAGGCGGAAGAAGACCCGACGGGGTCCGTCCCCAACTGGGTCGGGGACGAGATACCTGTCCCGCGGGAAGTGGCGGCGGAGGTAGGGGCGGTGCGGAGGAGGTACGCCGAGGAGCTCGAAAAGGGGACCGACGAGAGCTACCTCGACGAGCTCTGCAGGACCTATCCTGTTCCCAGGGAGGCGTTGGTGGAGTCCCTGAAGGAAGTGGCCGAGCAGCACGCAGCAAAACTCCCTATCCCTTCCGAGAGGCTGGTCACCATTGAAAGGTGGGACAGGTATCTTGTGATTCAGGCAGCGCTCGGGCACCGAGTGAACAGGCTGCTGGCGAGGGTGCTTGGACATTTGATTTCTGAACGCATCGGCCAGTCTGTCGCCGTACATCAGGACCCGTACCGCATCGTCATCGAGGCTGACGTATCACCGGCGACAGTGATGGAGGTGATCGCGGAATTGCCAAAGCTCGACCTCGGGGACGCCACTGTGAAAGCGGTCGAGAGGAGCGGGATATTCAAGCGGCGCCTGATCCATGCAGGAAAGAAGTGCGGTGCCATCGCCAAAGATGCGGACTATGCGAGCGTATCGATCTCGGGGATAATCGAGGCCCTTAGGGACACGCCGGTGTTCAAGGAGGCGATGAGCATGATCTTCCACGACGACTTCGACCTGCCGGGGGCCGTCGATGTTGTGGAGAAGATTGCCGCCGGGGCGATCGAAGTAAAACTCGTAGAGTACGACGGGCTGACCCCCATCGCAAGGATAGGAGTGGAGGAGATCAGTAGAAGGGGTGAGATTGTCTCGCCTGAAAGGCTGAGGGCACTCCTGAAGCAGTCTACCAGGGCGCGGGTCAACGAGACGTTCCTGGTCGCTGTCTGCACGAACTGCTGGAACTTCCTCGAACTGAGGAAGGTGGCGGACTTGGAGGGTCTCGAAAAGTGCCCCATCTGCGGAAAGGCCGCCCTCGGACTTTCGACAGACTCCTACGAGAACGTCTTCTCCTTGGCCATGAAGGCCAGGAGCAGGACAGATATCAGAGGGAGCAAGCTCAAGCTCGTCGAAGCCCTGAGAAAGTCGGCTGAGCTCAGGAAGGAGTACGGACACGCCGTAGACATGCTTCTTGCTGGGAGGGGGATCAGAGTCGTTGACGCGACGGCCCTGGCCGCGAAGATGCGGAAGGAGGGGCTCGACCTTGTTGAGCTGATAATCGAAGGGGAGAGGGACGCGCTTCGCAGGCGCTACTTCTTCGCCGCTTCCTGAGCCCTAGAGAGAATCAATGTCATCAGGGTCTTCTCGTCGACCTCGGCGTGCGTCCTCCAACCGATGTGCAGCATAGTTCTCTCGTCCTGTTCCAAATATCCCCTCTTGACGTACCTGTCGAGGGAGTAGTCGACGCGCCATCTCGGGAACTTCTCTCTGAGGAACTGCTCGGCCTCCCGCCGAGCCACACGGCCCTGCTTGGAGTTGATGAAGGCGATCGTGGCTGCCAGGACCGCAAGGTCGTCGATCCTGATCCCTGAGGTCTCGGCCTCGCTCACGGTGGGGGGCTCCTTGAACCTGAGCAAGAACCGCGAAGAGTCCTCAGACCCATCGGCCCCTTTCACCTCGAAGACTTCGAGGCCCATGGGGGACACATCCTCGGAGAGGACTTCGACTATCTTCCTGTAGTCCCGCCCCAGGTGCCGCCTCATCTCCCACCCCTTGACCCCGGGGTTGCGGCCCCTCTGAAGGACGAGAACCTGGAAGGCTTTCCTAACCTTCCTCTCGAGCAAGGCCCGGTCGGCAGTGTCCGACTCCATTAGCTCTCACCCGTGATCGATATGGCGACGGACTTTGGTGCACCCTTCACTTTCTCTGTTACGGCCATGGTCCAGATCTTCCCGCTGAGTGGCTCGGTCCTGAGGAGGGCCCTGCCTTCGCTGATCAAAAAGGCGAGCAGATACGCCCTTCGTACCTTGTCCTCGAAGCTCGCATCTCCGATGAATTGACGGTAATCCACCCATTCTCCGTTCGACTTTTGCAGGAGCTCATCGTGGAGCACGGTCAGAGTCCCTTCGAACTCCTCCGGGGTGAATATGCCAAGGCTGACGAGTTCGGTGTAGTCCACTGTGCCGGGTCTGGTCCCGTAGGTTCCGAACTGGTTCTTGAATCGGTCGGACATGGAGGTCAGGTCTCGCCAGTAGACGAATGCTTTCTCGATTCCCTTGGGGGAAATCTGGTCGATCTGGGCCACCGGATGCCAACTCTTGATGAACGCTTCAGACAGGGCTTCCTTCGCCAGCAGCTTCACCTTGAGCTGTATGAGGAGTGGGTCGATGTAAAGTGAGGAGGCTCTGTGCTTTAGCCATTCGTCCTGGAGCTTGACTATCTGGGCTAGCTCCAGCATCGCCTCCGAGTCGACAAGAAGTTCATCCAGGAACTTCCACTCTGGCAGGCGAAGCCTGAGGAGAGAGATCTTCTCTTTGATGTCGACGTCGAAGGGGTTCGCGCTGCTGGACTCGACGTCTCTGCAGAGTTCGATGACCCTCAGTACTTCTTCAAGTTTCTCCTGTTCCAATTTACTTGAGCTCCCTTACCTCTGATGAACCGTGGACTGACTGCACGGTGATTACGTGGGCGCTCCTGTCGAAGACGGTCAGGATGGAGGGAGTGATCACGAGGTATTGGGCCGCTTCCCTTTGCCTCATCTGAGAGAGTATCATCTTGAACATGGCCTCCCTGTTCTTCGGGTCCATGTGGATGTCGAACTCGTCCATGGCCCTCAGCGGAGACACTATCCTCGCCTGTAGCGAAAGTATGAAGGCCATGAGCGCGACCGAACGCTCTCCCCCGCTCTGGGTGTAGGGGTCGAGGGTCGAAGGGGCACCGCCTCGGAACCCGACGTAAAGGTCCAACCCCGCGTCTTCGATGTTCGCTCCTTGCTCGAGCTTGACGAACCCGCTCGCGTCCGCGGCTGAAAGGACGGCCTGGTACGGCGGGTCGATCGACTCCACCAGGTCTTCCATCGCCTTCTTCCAGACGTCCTTCCGCGAGTCGAGCTCGACGAGCATGGACTTCTTGTTGTCTTGAAGTTGTGCCAATTTGACCTTGAGTTCTTCGATGTTTCCAGAGTAGTCATTGTAGATCTTCTCGGCGTCGTCGGGGACGTCCTGCATCTTCTGAATGTGGGCGGAGACCAACTTGAGTTCTTCTGAGACCTCATACGGCTGCCGCACCGTCTCAATTCTTTGCCCTGCCCTCTCCAGGTCCGGTGCCAACTTCTCCAGCTCGGATTTGTATTCCCTCGCGGCCCTCTCTAGGTCGTGGAGGTCTGACTCCGTGGTCCTGATTCTGTATGCCAAAACCTCGTATTTGACTTTGAAAGAAATGTGGCTGTCCATGGTTCGCTTGATCAGCTCCTCGGTCCTGCTTATCTCAGGCTGCAGGGACGAAACTTCTCTGTCGAGCTCGGACTTCCGCCTCAGGGCGTCTTCTTCGGCGGCAGCGCCCTTGCTGCCGATGTAACTTGAAAGTTCCTTGAGTCGCTTGACGTTCCTGTCATTGCTCGAACCGAGGACCTCATCGATGGTGTTCGAAAGCCCGGTGATATCTTCCTTGATCGATTGGTAAGCGGCCCGCGCAGACTCGTCCTTGGCTCGCTCGCTCTCGGCTCTGACGAGGGCGTAGTAGAGTTTCCTGAGCTCGACCTGCTTGTCGAGGAGAGCCTGGTGGGTCTGGTCCGCGTCCGCTGAGACCTCGACCTGCTGCGACTTCAGGTCATCGAGGGCCCTGGACTTCGATTGGATCTTCTCTTCGGCGGACTGCAGGGATTTCGTGAGCTTCGCCTCATTACTCCACAGCAGTTCTTTGGCCAGGAGGTCCCTGTGCTCCATAAGCTTCCTCTTCTCTTGGTAACGGTCGTAGACCTGTTTCCAGTACTCCAGGGCCTGGTTCGCATTGTCAATCAGCTGAAGGAGGGAGCTCTCCTCGCCGACGAGTCCGCTCAGCTCCTGCTCGGCGAGCAAGATTCTCTGCCTGTACAGCGAGAACCCAACCGCCTCCTCGACCATTGTCAGCCTTTCCTGGGGTGTTACCGCTCCAAGTTCCTCTATCATTCCTTGGTGCATGATGATGAGCAGATTGTCCGGGTTTATCCCGAACTCCTGCAGAAGCCTCACCACCTCGCTCTTGTCAATCTCCTTGTAGTCTGCCTCAAACCAGTATGAGCCGTCCCGTCTCAGGTATCTGCTGAGCATGAAGGTATCCGCCTTTGAGTACGGGATAGGACGACGGCCGTCCTTCGGCGAGTTGTCGAACACAAGGGAGACCCTGGCTATGTCCTTCCCCCGCCGTATGAGATCAGAGAGCTTGCGGGACCGCTCGGTGTATGCCTGTCCGAAAGCAACCGAGATCGCTAGCAGGACCGACGACTTTCCGGCCCCGTTGGGCCCGATGATGAGATTCAGGCCTTCCCGGAGAGGGATGCGAGCGTATTCGTAGCTCATGAAATTCTCTAGGATAATCTCCTTGACTGTGGTTAGATGCGCGGGCCTCTCTTTGGAGACCTCTTCGGTACTCCTTGACAAGATTCTTGGCTGCGGAGACTCGGGGCGCATTTAGAGATTGCTCCCAGAAATGCCCCTAAACACTTTCGCCCTCCCCTCTCCTCCAAGTCCTTAAATCGGCGGAATAGGTTCGGCGAACGATTGACTTCGAGTTCATTCGAAGTGCTGGCCCCTGCGGTCAGAGGCTTCCTGGCTGAGACAGGCATCGAGGAACCGACCCCTCCACAGGTCCAGGCATGGCCTTTGATTGCCAGGGGGGAGGACGCCCTGGTGGTGGCGCCAACCGGCTCGGGCAAGACCGAGGCGGCGCTCCTTCCTTTGCTCAGCAGGCTGGTGACCGAGGGTCATGGGGAGGGAATCTCTTTGCTCTACATCACCCCGATGAGGGCCCTGAACAGGGACATGCTCAAGCGGCTGCAAGTCTGGTGTGCGAAGCTGGGCCTGACTGTCGATATCAGGCATGGCGACACTCCCCAGGCGCAGAGGGCAAGACAGTCCGCGCATCCTCCTGATGTTCTGGTCACGACTCCGGAAACGCTACAGGCTGTGCTTCCGGGGAGGAGGATGAGAGAAAACCTGTCTCACCTGAAGGCTGTCGTTGTTGACGAGCTTCACAACCTCGTGGAGAGCAAGAGGGGAGTCCAGCTCACATTGGGCCTGCAGAGGCTCAGGAAAGTGGCCCCACGCTTCCAGCTCGTTGCTCTATCCGCCACGGTCGGGACCCCGGAGGTCGCAGCGAAGTTCCTTTTCGGGGAAGGCAAACGCACGATTGTGAAGGCGGAGGCGCCGAAGGAGTTCACCTACGCCATCGAATACCCCGTCCCTGGACCATCGAACCAGTCTGCGGCCAAGGCGACCTACGCTGCCCCCGACCTGGCGGCGCGCCTCTCGAGGATGAACGAGCTGATAGAGAGCCACACATCCACTCTGATTTTCGTGAACAGCAGGACTTTAGCCGAGATGCTCGGGGAAAAGTTGGCGAGGCTGAGGAAGGATGTGGGGGTACACCACGGGTCGCTGCCCAGGGAGGAGAGGGAGAGGGTGGAGCAGGCGTTCAAGGACGGAGAGCTGAAGGCGTTGGTCTGCACGAGCACCCTGGAGCTTGGAATCGATATCGGGTCTGTGGACCTTGTAGTTCAGTACATGTCGCCAAGGCAGGTGACAAGTTTGGTGCAGAGAGTAGGGAGGAGCGGCCACAGGCTGGGAAAGGTTTCGAAGGGGGTGCTGGTGACTGTCTCGGCCGACGACATTTTGGAATCCTCGGCCAGCATAGTCTCGGCGTCGGCGGGAAGGATCGAGCCCACAAGGCCCTACTTCAATTCGCTCGATGTCCTCGCCCACCAGGTGGCCGGCTACCTGATGGACTTCGAGACGATCGATTCGGATAAGCTGCTTGTTGAGGTGAGAAAGGCCGCACCCTACATGGAACTACCGGAGGACGCCTTGCTTCGGACTGTCAACTACCTGTCGGAACTCAGGAAGATCCGTTTCGATGGAAAGACGCTTTCAAGGACGAGGCTCACCAGGGAGTACTATTACGAGAACCTGTCGATGATCCCTGACGAGACCAGGTACCTGGTGGTCGACGTGTCGACCAACCAGACGGTCGGGATCCTTGGGGAAGAGTTCGTGCTGCTGAGGACCAAGGTCGGGGTCCATTTCATTTGCAAGGGTAAGGTTTGGCAGGTCGAGCAGATTGCCCAGGACAGGAAGATCTACGTCACTCCGGTGGAAGACCCGCTGGCCGCGGTTCCCGGCTGGGACGGGGAGATGCTGCCGATACCCTACGACCTTGCTATGGAGACAGGGCGATTGCGGAGAGAGATTTCTGAAGCCCTTGATGGAGGAGACAAGGCAGTCGAAACAATCGCCAGGAGGATACCTGCTGATTCGGCGGCGCGAGCTCTCGTAATAGACGAAATCGCCGAGCACAAGAAGATGGGGGCTCCGGTTCCTTCGGACAAGCTCGTCCTTTTCGAGGGGTTTGGGAAGTACCTCATCGTCCATCTCTGCTTCGGCGAGTCCGTCAACAGGGCCTTCGCCTACGTCTTCGAAGAAATCCTGTCGAGGAGGGGACTCGTCAGGGTCTGGTGGCTCGACGGATACAGACTGCTCATGGAGCTCACCGCGGACACGGAGGAGCTAGACCTGAAGGCGATGGCGAAGGAGCTGATGGGTCTGACTCCCGAAGAGCTTGAAAGGACCTATGCCGTGGCCGCCCAGCGCAACTTCCCGTTCCCTGCCCGGGTCAAGTACGTAGCCGAGAGGTTCGGCGCTTTGAAGCGTGGGAAGCTTATCGCTCATCCGAACCTTTGTTCACTTCCTACGAGGTTCGAGAAGACACCCATCTTTGAAGAAGCGCTTCAGGAGACGGGGAGGGACCTCATCGACTTGCGGAGGGGGAAGGAGGTCCTGGTCGCCGTGGCCAACGGAGGGATTTCGGTGGAGACATTCCAGGCTGGGGATAGGCCTACACCGATAGCCTTCAGCTTGCTCTACAGATACCTCGAAGTCCCAGAGGCCGTCGCCCCTGACTCGCTCGGTAAATCGTCCTACCAAAGGATGAAGGCAAGCATCTTCGGGACCGAGATCAGCCTCCTGTGCGCGAAGTGCGGGGCAGACCAGGGCGTGTCGACGGTAGGAGACCTGCCAGAAGAGCCGAAGTGCATGGCCTGTCATTCGGGACTTCTCGTGCCATGCTATTGGGGAACAGCGAAGCTCTCAGAATTGATGAAGAAACGGGAGGAGAAGGCGCAGCTCAACGACGAGGAACGGGCTGAGCTCTCGAAGGCCAGAAGGTCAGCCGACCTGGTGCTCTCCTATGGGAAGAAGGCCATTGTGGCCCAGAGTGTCTATGGGATTGGTCCACAGACAGCTTCTAGGATATTGGCTGAATTGCGCGACGACGAGGAGGCATTTTACAGGGACTTGTTGGAGGCCAAGATCCGCTTCGTCACAACGCGGCAGTTCTGGGGCAACTGAAAGCCAATAAACAGGAGACCTCGGGGCGAATCAGTTTGGTACTGGCAGGGAAAGTCTTCCTCGTAAGGGAGAACTACGACATGGACACGCTCGCCGAGAAACTGAAGGCCTTCAGGGTCGAGACCGAAACAAGCGTGGAGGCGAAGGAGTTCAAGCTCCTCTCGGAGATCACGGACCTGAGCACCAGCAAAGGGGTGCTGGAAGGGAAGTTCTCCTTCGACACCGTCTTCGTAGTACCACATCGTGGGGAACCGGTCCCGGTACCAAGGACGTACGAAGCCCCATTCTCCTTCAACATGCACAATGAGAGAATGTTCCTTACGGTCTACGACAAGAAGAGCAGGGCAAACAATGTAGCCAACGAGATGAGCAAGGCGGTGTTCATGAGCCTGGGCCAGGTGGTGGAGGCGCGCATCGAACCAGAGACGCTCAGGAAGTTCCACGAAGCGAACTTTGGGGACACGAAGGTAATCTTCTATTCAGACGTGGATCTGCCGAACATCAACAAGCTTTCGCTTTACGGCGCCCAACTTGGAAACACAAGTCTGTACAGCGACTATCTGACGCACGGGAAGCTATGGTACATCGTATTCACGAGCAAGGCTTACGGATACGTCTTTGGTCTTACCAGGAATTGCATTCTGACCGCATTCAGTAAGATGGAACTGTCTGAGTTCAAGAACTTCGTTGGCAGCCAGGTATTTCCGCTGATTGCGTAGATGCTGAAGATAGTTCCCGGCGACGCTGCTCTCATCTACTCAAATTCTGGGGAGAACACCCTGCTGATCTCCGACCTGCACCTGGGCTTGGAAAAAGAGCTGGCGAAAAAGGGGTTCCGCCTTCCCGCATATTCGGTGAGGATGGTGGAGAGGGTGAGGAACATCGCCGAGAAGTACGCAACGAAGAGGCTCGCCGTCCTGGGGGACGTCAAACACACGGTCGGAAAGGTGGAGGACATCGACTGGGGGGTGGTGCCCTGGTTCTTCGACACGATGCTCGACCTTTTCGAGGCGGTGGAGGTCGTCCCTGGGAACCACGACGGCAGCATCAAGACAGTACTCCCGCCTCGAATTGTCCTCCACCCGTCGCAGGGGGCGGTGCTCGGCAGCGGCAGGGGGAGGGTAGGTATTGCCCACGGCCATGCTTGGCCCTCCGAGGAAGCCATAGCGACCCGGAGTCTTGTGATCGGCCATTCGCACTTCACCTACGAGATGAGGGATGCCTTCGGCTCGAGGTCGAGAGAGTCGGTCTGGGTGACGGCCAGCTATGACGTCGCGGAGTTGATGGAGGGGGCCGGATACAGGTCGAAGACGAAAGGGACCGGAAAGCTCGTGGTCATGCCTCCGTTCAACAGGCTCGTCGGGGGCCAGCCGATCAACAGAAGCAAGTCGTTCGAGTTCGGCCCTGTGCTTTCATCGAGGTCTGTAAGCCTTCAGGAATCCGACATTTTCCTGATGGACGGGACACGGGTGACCTAGGGGATTCAGGAGGACCCGCCGTCGATGGCGCCCCTCAACAGACGCTCAAGCGAAGCCTCGCCTACCGCCCCGATGACCGCATCCATGGGCTGCCCGTTCTTGAAGATCATGAATGTCGGGATTGAGAAGACTTGATACCGGGACGAGATGTTCATTTCTTCGTCGACGTTGACTTTGCCGAAGAGTATTTTGTCCGAGTACTTTGCCGCGAGCTTCTCGACCACGGGGTCCATGATCCGGCAAGGGCCGCACCAGACGGCCCAGAAGTCAACGAACATGGGCTTTCCCGATGAACTGAGCCGGTCGAAGTTCGCTTCAGTCAGCTTCACTGAAGGATCCGCATGGCCTTTTGCATCGGACGACTCCATATCAGCTTCTCCCTCGGCGCTTCGCGATGTGTATTTAAAATTGGGGGGCCATGGCATTATTGCGAATTGGGGAGCGACATAATCGACAGGGTTGCGAAAAATCTCACCATGCAGGAGCCGAAATCAAAAGGCCTGAGATTCGCTGCCGTCTCAATCATACTTCGAAAAAGCGAGTCCCCGAGCGTTTTGCTCATCAAACGGGCAGAACGTGCAGGCGACCCATGGTCAGGGCAGATCGCGTTTCCTGGGGGGAAGATGCAGGCGGGGGACAGGACCGCAAAAGATACCGCTGTTAGGGAGACAATCGAAGAGGTCGGCGTCGACCTTGAGAAGGCGGCGGAATTCCTGGGCTACGCGGACACGACGACCACTCACACCGGCGCGATGGACGTTGTCCCTACAGTCTTTGTCCTGAAACGGGGGGTGGAAGTGAAGCCCAACGAGGAGGTGGCCTCCTACCGCTGGGTCAACCTGGTGGACTTCCTGGGCCCAAATGGGAAGTCGACCTACAAGTTCAACTACGATGGAAGGGACATCGAGATGCCCTCGTATCTGGTAGAGGACTACGTCGTGTGGGGACTGACCCACCGCATCCTCTCGTCTGTCCTCAAGGAACCTAAGTGAAGCAGGCAAGCATCCTATTTCTCTTCGATGAATTTCTGGATGGCCCTGAGGGCCTGGGGATTCTCCCTCAGATAGTCTGCGAGCCTTTCCAGCCTCCGAAGAGTGCTCGGATGGACGTGGTGCTCTATGCCTTCAGTGTCCACGTAAGCCGTCTGGTCGTCGACGCCAAGCATGGAGATGAATTCAGAAATGACCTGGTGCCTTTTGATCACGGACCGCGCAACCTTCTCCCCCGAAGCCGTCAGACGCATCCCCCGGTATCTTTCGTGCTCAAGGTAGCCATTCTTGGCAAGGTTCACAACCATGTTTGACACCGTAGGAGGCTTGACCCCGAGCCTGTCGGAAATGTCTGCGGCGCTGACGTACCCCTTCTCCTCGTTCAGGTTGTAGATAGCCTCCAGGTAATCCTCCCGCCTTGAGACGTCTCGCCTCGGCGCCACCAGCTTCGACATTGCCCTCACGCGGGGCTGGCGTCCCTGAGTTCAAAAAGGTTCGTTGACCTATCGGAGAATCTTAGTTCGGCCTCTGGAGAATTTCTTTGCGTTCGAAAATATGTTAGGCATGTCTAACTTATATAGCCATCGGGGATTCCCAGGCCATTATCATGAGACTGCCCTTCAAGAGGACCCTCGCTCCGGTCGAAGATGTTTCGAGGGAGATGCAATCGACAAAGCCGAAGTCTCAACGGCATATCTGGCAATTCCTTCGCTGGCTTGGGCCAGCCCTGATGGTCTCGATCGCCTACATGGACCCAGGGAACTATGGCACGGACCTCGCAGCAGGGGCGGGCTACAAGTACTCACTCCTTTGGGCGGGTTGGCTTGCTTCCGGTATGGCAATGCTACTCCAGTACCTTTCTGGGAAGTTGGGAATTGCCTCTGGATTCCACCTTTCGGAGCTCGTCAGACAGTCGTTCGGCGGAAAGAGACGATACGTGATTCCCTACTGGCTCGCCGCCGAAGCTGCCGTTGCCGCCACTGACCTTGCGGAATACCTGGGGACGGTGCTCGGGCTCAACATACTATTTGGAATCCCACTCATCTATTGCGCCATATTCGGCGCCCTCGACGTAATCATCTTGCTGACATTGATGACGAGGAGGTTCCGCCTGATAGAGCAGTACTTCGCCATTCTGATCAGCATATTGGTTATTGGCATATTCTACGACTTGCTTGTAGTAGGGAACTTCGACCTAGCGCAAGTTGGCTATGGGTCCATTGTCCCACTTACTCCGGACAATGCTGCTCTCTTCATAGCCGTCGGAATGATCGGAGCGACCGTAATGCCTCACGCACTCTTTGTCCACTCTTGGCTCTCGAAGAACAAGATGGATCTCCTGGGTACACCTATCATTGCGGGGAAGGGGAAGGCGGCATCAATCAAGGACATGACGACCGCGATACCGGAAGAAAATCATCATCTACATTCTCGCGAGCAGAAACACGGAATAAACAAACTCCACCGCAATGAAACCATTATCGCCCTTACCATAGCGGGAGTGGTCAATGCAGGGATAC
>DATDGE010000011.1:0-3074 GCA_036522255.1 Nitrososphaerales archaeon
GTTGTCTCGTTCCTCCATTCGCTCACGGCAGGCACATCATTCGCTTGGCTTTTAGTCGGAAATATCGTTTTGTCCTCGTTCAAGCTTATAACCAACAGAAAGGCGGCGGGCAATCGTTGCCCAAAAAGGAGGAGCAGAGGATCGGGGGCGCCTGCTACGTAGGCCTCGACTCGCTAGTCGAGCTCGGGAGGCTTTCATGCGCCCTGGAAAGGGCACCCTTCCCCCTATTCGCATTCAAACACGGGAAATTCACGAGGATCGCGGCCCAGGCTGACCTGTTCATGGGGACCCCGATTTTCTACTACTTTGACAACGGACAGGTCGACGAGTTCCTTGCCTACAAGATCACGGGGGAAGGAGAAGAGGTGCAACTTGTCAACTCGGCCAGCAACGCCTCGTACCTTTACGCACCAGTCATCAGGGTGGAAAAGATGCCAAAGCCGCTGGGCGAAAAGTTGGAGTTCCCTGACAAGTTCATGTCTGTTGAGGTAGAGAACATACCGAGCCTTGTAAAGGTCGGGGCCTATAAGACACTCTTCGAAGAGCCGCCCCTCCCGCTCTTTGCTTTCAAGGACGGGGACGAGTGGGTGGTCGGGACATTCGCGAGGATAGACGACTACGAGGAGGCTTCGATCTTCTTCTACACTCGTTCAAAGGGAGAGCCATCTGGGTTTTTGAGGTACTCCTACGACAAGATAACTGAGACGACTTATGTGAAGAGGACCGACGAGCCAGGATACCACTACATCAAGGTGGTCAAGCTTACGGCGCGCCACCCGCTCGTGGACTTCTAGGCTGAGTGCCTGACGAACTTCTCCGCTTCCGCCAGAGTGACCTTCGAGTTGTCGTAAGACGCCTTGTCCAGGGCCTCCCGATACTCGAACCACCCGAACCCCTGATGCTCGACTGAGATCTTGACACTCTGGTCATCTGTGACAGCGAGAAGGTAGACCACCTGCTTGTGGACGTTCTTGCCGTTTCGCCTGTAAAAATATTCTATCACTTTCCTGAAACCATGGACTATGTTCACTTCCGTCAGCCCGGTCTCTTCTTTCACCTCTCTGAGGACCGTCTGAAGTTCGCTTTCACCCTTTTCCACGCCACCCTTGGGAAAATCCCACCGCCCTGCGTTCTGCAGCAGCAGGTACATCCGGCCGTTGTCCGACTCACGATAGACGACGGCTCCGGCCGACCTCTCTTCCATCGCCGCGCTCTTTTGGCGGTCTGATTATTAGGATTCTGTCGGGCTTTGGCCCAAATCATTTTAACGCCTAGGCTGATGGGAGCCAGAGCCGAGATTGCGAAAGATCAAAGTGGCGATGGCCGGCATCGGCAACTGCGCGTCGGCTCTCGTGCAGGGCCTTCAATATTATTCAAAGAAAGGGCCAGACGAAGGGCTGACCTACTGGGACCTCGGCGGGTACACCCCGAAGGACATCGAGTTCGTCGCGGCCTTTGATGTAAATTCGCGGAAGGTGGGCAAGGACCTGTCTCAGGCAATATTCCAGCCCCCCAACAACACAGTCAAGATCGTCGATGTCCCAAAGCTCGAGGTTCAAGTGAAGAAAGGGCCCGTCCTCGACGGCATAGGCAAGTACCTGAAAGATGTAGTGAGCGTTTCACCGCAACCGGCTCAGGACGTAGCCCAGGAACTGAAAGACAGCGGTGCTGAGATTCTCGTGAACTACCTCCCGGTCGGGAGCACCGAGGCGTCCCGGAACTATGCGGAGGCCGCCCTGGCGGCGGGGGTCGCCTTCATCAACGCGATTCCCGTGTTCATAGCTTCCGACGCTGCGTGGGCGGCTCGATTCGAGAAGGCTGGGCTGCCCGTCGCGGGGGACGATGTGATGAGCCAAATTGGGGCGACGGTGCTTCATAAGACGTTGGTGAAGATGGCAATTGACAGAGGGGTAAAGGTTGACGAGACATACCAGCTCAACATAGGAGGGGACACCGACTTCCTGAACATGCTGGAAGAGAGCAGGTTGAAGGACAAAAGGGAGAGCAAGACAAGCGCGGTCCGGGCCATGTCCCCCTATGAAGTACCGACGAGGATAGGTCCGAGCGATTACGTCCCGTTCCTCGAGAACGACAAAGTATGCTATATCTGGCTGAAGTGACGTTATTTCGGCGGGAGCGTGGTGAAGGTCGACGTGAAGCTTCACGTGATCGACGCCTACGACAGCGGCGGGGTGATGGTCGACGCCATCAGGGGAGCGAGGGTCGCATTGGATAGGAAAGTAGGAGGTCAGCTGGTCAGCGTGTCTGCATTTTGCTTCAAGCATCCACCGGTCCAGATGCCTTATCCGGCGGCTAAGGCCGCCTTCGAAGAATTCACTTCGGGGGAACGGGAGCGCTAGGCGCGGCCTTTCTCCTTACGTAGAAAGCTACCATAAGGAGGACAAGCAGGACGAGGGCCGAGGGGATGAGGTACCGCGTGGTCACATCTTCCCCGACTGCGATTCCTTTGGACGGGACGATCCCGTTTATGGTGACTCCAGAATAACTGAAGGTCAGTTTGCCCTTGTCAAAGGGGACAAGGATCCCTGAGGTGGCCAACGCAGCCGCGCTCGCAACGATTGACGAGTGGGGAGAAAGGGACGAAGACGAGACTGTAAGGGTGCCCCCAGAGACCTGCGCGTTTTGCAGGTGGGAGAGGACCAGGCCGCTGGGGACTGGGAGCGTGAAGAGCATGTTGGACACCGAGACCCCAGAAGGATTCGTGATTCTGAAGCTTATTGTGAAATTCTTCCCCTCTTGTGGATTCAGCGGGGTGGTCGCTATCGAAACGGTCAGAGGAGTGTAGAGCCCTACGACCGGGGCGCGGCCATGGGTCGAAAATGAAGCACCACCGAAGAAGAAACTCGCAACGGCAGGAGAGGCGGTCAGATTCCCCGAGGTACCGGACATGGTAACCCCGAAGGACAAGGTGGCATTTCCTCCGGGTGTGAGTTTCTGAAGCGTCTTCGTAAGCGAGGTCGAACTAGCGAGTGAGTCGAAACTGTCGATGGACGTGGCGAGCGTAAAATTGTACGCGTTGAGGGGCCCCGCGTTGGTCGCCCCAATTGTTACCG
>DATDGE010000012.1:0-2486 GCA_036522255.1 Nitrososphaerales archaeon
TGGTCTTCGTTGAGCTGTTTCTCATCCGCGCCATCTGCGTCTACTGCACCATCATGCACGTTGCGATCCTCGTAGATTTCGTCGTGATTAGCTATCTGCTTTTCTTTGGTAGGCACAGTCTCTGGGCGGAGGAAGAGGAGATGTTGCCGGATGAAGGAACCGTGGAAGCAAATCCTCAGTCCGCTCGATAGCCATCGCACTAGGGCAGACGGGAAGCTGGACTGTTTGCGCTTGTTGGTTATGCGCTCGGCGTCGACATCGGCATTTCGAGGTGGCGCTTGTAGTGGTCGGCGAGTTTCTCATCGGAGCCGAATCCTGCTCCGCACCTGTCGCATGCGAACCTAGCCATAGTCGACCAGCGATGCAATTTCGTCCCTCCTTTTATGGTCCTAGGTAACATTGTTACTATCAAAATCCCATTCACTCCCTCTAAGTTTCACCGCCAGACCGGGACTCCGCGATGGCGTCGATCCCCTTTTTTGTTAGCTTGCCGTCGTCAGCTATGTACCCGCTGAGTTGTAGCCTTGCAATCTGCATTCCTAGATTTGCGGGCCGAACCTTTACCATCTTTCCAAGGTCTTCCACGTTGTCCGCATGTGGGATGGAGCTCAGGATAAGGAGGTCGAGTTCAGAAAGTCCCTCCCTCACTCCCATTTCACTTATGCTTGAGGTGGCGTCTTATTGAATCCTACATCTATCGAAATTAGTCCGCGGATGGCACGAGGAGGAAGCTCATCATGGCCCGATGAAGGCCAGACTCGAATCGTTCCTGTACAGCCATTGCCTCCCGAATCGAACAAACGAGGCAGCTCCTCCGACCTCGACGCCTCAAATATTCTTTCTCAGTCCTGCTCAGTCGCCGCCAGAATCTTCGCTCTCGGGAGGTCAGCAGATAGTACCTCCAAGCATCAGTGCCATCGCGAACGAGAACACGGGAGTCTCCTCCGTGTCGATGGAGTTCCGCGAGTTCACTAGCTTGATTACCGAGCGCTTGCATCAATTGCTCAGGAGCGTGACGCCGCATTTATGCCGTATGAAGGAGAAAACCAGAGGCGAAATCAATTTGTGAGTTCAGCTTCGAATGCTCGGACCTTCATCTCATTCGCCCGATCGACATGAATAATGCCGCGCTGACTTTATATCGAAGAAGGGGGCAAAGAGCTCTGTGAGCAAGAGTAGCTGGATTTCCATAGCCGGTCTCGCTCTAGTCGCCTTACTGCTTGTCACATCGGCCGCTGCATCTCAGTCAACCAAAGGCTTCGTCACCTACCAAGTGAGTCTGACATCGCCCAAGGGCCAGCACTCGGTCTTAGTGACCGAAACAGTCGGTCCATCCTCCAAGGCAGGTTATTCTGACCTGATTCTGCAGATCTTTGGTAAGCAGCAGAACTTGAGCTACTCCAGATTTGTGAACGCCTCAGACTATCTCTTCCCATACCTGCCGAGCGTTACCAGCCGCTCGTTTGATTACACAAATGGGACGAAATACAGCATCCACGTGAATCTTACCTCTTCGGGTACGACGATGGTGACGTTCAAAGGAAGCCAGTACACCCTCAGCGTCCTTGCCATCTCGATTTCAGGTTCATACGGACCACGAACTTTCAGGACAAGCGGGACGGTTGATACGTTCCCTTCCACCCTTGTCTACTCGGCCAGTCTTGGGAACGGCACCGCCAAGGTCGAAGCAGTCCTTCAGGCGACTGACCTCCCACTGAATCAGCCCACCTCCCAGGCTTCTACCGCAGCCTATGTAGGCGCTGGCGTCGGAATCGGGGTTCTTGCCCTTGGTGGCGCGTTCCTGATACGCCGAAGGACGAAGAAGGTCGAATCGAAGGGAGAGAAGCCCTTGCACTGGGTAGACTGAAGGCTCCCAGTTGAAAGCTTCCGTTATCGAGTTTGCCGGAGCGCTCAAGCTGTACGGAAAGAAAAGGATCGGCCCCGTTCAATTCTCTGTAGACCGTGGCGAAATCTTCGGGTTCCTCGGCCCAAATGGGTCGGGAAAGACCACGTGTATCAGGATGCTCCTGGGGCTTGTTAGGCCCTCAGCAGGGAAGGTCAGACTGCGGGGCCTGGACCCAATCCGCAACCACACAGAGGCCCTGACTGGAGTGGGATATTCGCCAGAGCTCCCCAACATTCAGACTTTCATGACGCCAAAGGAGGTCATTGCGCTCGCTGCATCGGAAATCGGCCTGAAGTCGGAGGTCAGAGCAGAGACCGCCAGAGTTCTCGAGGAGGTCGGGATCATCGAATACGGGGACACGAAGGTGGGCAAGCTGAGCAAGGGAATGGTGCAGAGGCTGAGCGTGGCCCAGGCGCTAGTCGGGTCCCCACAGACCCTGGTCCTAGATGAGCCCATGATCGGCCTCGACCCGGCGGGGACTGCCCACTTGAGGGAGGCTTTCAGGGAGTACGCAAGGAATGGCGGGACGATACTGATGTCTTCTCACATGATGGCCGAGGTGGAGGACCTTTGTTCGTCG
>DATDGE010000013.1:0-2883 GCA_036522255.1 Nitrososphaerales archaeon
CGCAAGCGTCGAATGAAGTCGCTTGGTTGATTATTTAAGACCGACAGGCTCTACGCTGGCGATCTCGTCCCTACCGCAAAAAATACAGCGACGGCAAGTATCAGTGCGACACTTGCGATTCCACTGAAAAAAGCAACCAGTAATGCTATCCCGTAAAACACGGGCCCCACGAGGTAATCCCGTTTCATTTTCTTGAGGTGCTCATCAGTCAATTTTTCGCTGAGGAGCTTTCTGTTGCGCGAAGAGTAGAGCATGAGGGTGTTCCAAGAGATCGCCAAGAGTAGAAAGGAACCTGCATAGACTACGGCAGCCGTGTTCGAATCGCTGGACAAGATATGATTGGACACCAGCGACGTTGTAAACGGCGTCAGGGTCACAAAGAAGAGCAGGAACCCGTTTAGGAACATGAATCGCCGGTCGACTTGAACGATGTAATCGAACATCTCATGATGGCCCACCCACATGATAAGAATGGTCATGAAACTTGTCACGAAGCCGAAGAAGCTCGGCCACTGGTTTATGAGCCCCTGAAACAGGGAGACCTGGGGACCTCCGCCTTGCAGAGGATCCTTCAGATAAAGTACCAAAAGTGTAATTGCGAACGCAAACACACCGTCGCTGAACGCTTCGAGCCTCGCTGTCTCCTTCAGCCCTGACCTCCTTCCTGGCTCGAGCGTCTGGGTCATCTTTCCGGCGATGGCACTGGCGCTATTAACACTAATGAAGTGGACCGGGGGGGAATTGAACCCCCGACCTTCCGCGTGCGAGGCGGACGTTCGTACCGCTGAACTACCGGCCCTAGATTCCGCTTGAAGCCATTCCTTGTTTAAGGGTTCGCAGACTTCTAACTCCTCATCTCGGGGAAACCCTTTTGCCGGACTCCTCGTGGCGGCCAAATCAGGATGCCTCGCACCGACCTGACCGACAGACTCTTCTGGCTGGCGACAGAGAAAGAAATCAGGAACGCCGAGACCACAGACGCCTACTTCCTGCACACCAAGAAGGTCCTGAAACGAAACAATATCGATTCAAGGGTCGTCATGGAAGTCTACGCCAGGGACGTCCCCTACGCGGACAACTGGGGGATACTCAGCGGCGTCTATGAGGCTGCGAAGCTCCTCGAGGGCCTCTCCGTCGACGTGTGGGCCTTCGACGAGGGCTCGGTCTTCGTGGCAGACAGGAACACTGCCCTCTACGAGCCGCTGATGGTCATCGAGGGGAAGTATGTCGACTTCGTCGAGTACGAGAACCCCCTGCTCGGACTCCTTTCGTCATCTACCAGCGTGTCAACCCGGGCCGCGAAGCTCCGGATGGCCGCCGGAGAGAAGCTCCTGCTGAGCTTCGGCACTCGGCGCGTGCACCCAGCCTTGGCCCCCATGGTCGAGAGGGCCTGCTACCTCGCCGGGTTCGATGGTGTCTCGAACGTCCTCGGTGCTAAACTTCTCGAGCTCGAGCCGTCAGGGACCATGCCCCACTCCCTGGTCCAGATAATTGGGAGCCAGGAGAAGGCCTGGCGCCTCTTCGATGAAACCATCCCCAAGGGCACACCCAGGGTCGCCCTGGTGGACACCTTCTGGGACGAGAAAGCGGAGTCTATCAGGGCCTTCGAGGTGCTGGGTCCCAAGCTCTGGGGGGTGAGGCTCGATACCCCTGCCTCCAGGCGTGGCGATTTCGTCAAGATCGCAGAAGAGGTTCGGTGGGAGCTCGACATACGAGGAGGAAAGAAGGTGAAGATCATAGCTTCAGGAAGGCTCGACGAGGAAGAAATGGCGAAGCTGAACCTGGTGGTGGACGGTTACGGCGTCGGCACAGCGGTCGCCTACCCGCCAGTTATCGACCTCAGCGCAAAGATAGTCGAGGTGCAGGAAGGTTCCAGGAAGGAGTTCAGGGGGAAGCGTGGGGGCCTCGGCGGGCGCAAGGCGGTCCACCGGTCGCCAGGATTCAAGGACTTCGTGGCACTGGAGGGCTCATCGAAGCCAAACCACTCGACGAGCATGCTGAAACCACTTCTCAAGAGGGGCAAGTTGGTGAGGAGTTTCAAGACGATAGAGGAGCTGAGAGCCGGAGTTGTCGGCAGCCTAGGCGAGCTGAAGACAACGACTCCTTCGCTGAACTGGAGGTGAAGGCGAATCCCCCCAGGCCTGCTGGTCGTGGACGTCCAAAACGACTTCTGCTCCGGGGGAGCGCTCGCAGTGAAGAGCGGGGACAAAGTGGTCCCGCGCCTCAACAAAGACATTGCAGCGTTCGCCAAGGCAGGCCTGCCCATCTTCTTCACCAGAGACTGGCATCCATCCAATCACATTTCATTCGCGGACCAGGGTGGGATTTGGCCTCCCCACTGCGTCCAGGGCACAATCGGTGCAGACTTTCACCAAGATCTTGTCATCCCCCGCGGGGCAACCATAATCAGTAAGGGAGACAAACCCAACACAGAAGCCTACTCGGGATTCCAGGGAACGGACCTGGAGAGGCGTCTGAAGAAGGCAGGAGTCGAGGAAATCTTCCTCGGCGGGCTCGCTACCGATTACTGTGTCAAGGAAAGCTGTCTTGACGCCCTTCGAGCTGGCTTCAAAGTGAACGTGCTCAGAGACTGTGTCATGGCCGTCAATGTGAAACCAGGCGACGGGGCGAAGGCGCTAAGAGGGATGCACAGGGCAGGCGCGAAACTTACAACATCACAATCTGCTGTCAAAACGATTCGGACGACGCACCAGCAGAATCATCAGTCCACGGGCTAAGAAAAATCAGGGAGGGAGTAATGTTCGAATCTAGGGCAGTTGTCCGATTAGCTTCGCTGCTCCCTCTTCATTCCAGGCCCTCATGGTCGTCGTTCTTACGTTGCCCATGCTGCCAAGCCAGTAGAGGAATTTCTGAGCCGATTCG
>DATDGE010000014.1:0-2147 GCA_036522255.1 Nitrososphaerales archaeon
CTCTTCACTATAATCGGAATTCCCCGCATCACGCATCATGCGCGCCGAAGCACTGGAAAAACTGGTCAACAGGCCAGTAAAGGACACCTACGGCAGGTATGTCGGTTTTGTAGTCGGATTCTCCGTCGACACCTCCGGGGGTCTGAAATCTGTCGGAGTGGACCAGGGGAACGGAGAGTTCACCGAATATCCGAACGAGAGGGTGGTCTCGACCGCGGACGGGTTCGTTGTCATCCCAGAATGGAAGGTGGCGATCGAGTCCATCGGTAAGGACGTCGAAGGAGTTAGGAGAAGAGCGAAGGCCCTGCAGGAGCTGGCCCGCGAAGGCGAAGTACCCCGTACCCTCTTCGACGACATGATGGGCAAATACTCCGACGAGGCCTCGAAGATCCAGAGCACCTACAAATCGCTCGCGGAGAGCATGGCAGTCCGCCTAGGAGAGCTTGAAGGCCAAAAAGACTCGCTCGACAAGTTCCTCGTCGAAATCAAGGTCCAGTTCAGAGCTGGGGAAATAGACGAAGCGGCATACAAGGTGGCTGCAGAAAGCTGCCAAGCAATGCAGTCAAGGAACTCCCAGGAGATGGGTGAGCTGACCAAGGCGCTGAAGTCAGTCACAGAGCCATTGGGCTCATCTTCCTCCAGCCAGCCTCAGCAACAACCACAACAGCCTCAGCAAGAGCCAAAGCAGATAGCTCAGCCTCCTGTTCAAAGAGCAGTGCAGACGACGGCCCAGTAGCCCCCTGCGGGGTCTGGACGAATTGAAAGTTCCGCGGGAAGACTCGAGGTGAGAGTGAATTGAGCAGAGGGATTTCCATCCAAGAAGGACAGCTGCTGGCAAGGGGACTCAAGATAACGAGGTCCACTCACTTGCTGGTGGCAGCCGTTGCAACGGGAGTTGCCGCAAACGCTACGGTCGCCGTACAGTTCACGGGTCTGGCAGGTCAGATCGTCCTCCTAGCTCTGATATTCGGGTCTCTGGCTGTCGGGACATCTGCCATCTCGGCTGACATCTTCTCCAGGTCAAGTCATACAGTTTCGAACCTGCGATCGATCGGGGCATCCAGCAGAAGCATTTCGTCCGCCGTGCTGGTCCCAATCCTTGGATTCGGAATCGCAGGGTCTGCTCTAGGAGCAGTGGTAGGAGCCGCGCTCGGAGCCACCTTGGGTGGAGCCAGCGGGGTACTAACCTTGCTCACTGAAGTCTTCGCTGTGATTGCGACCGCTTCCGCCGCCTCCGCCGCCGGCGTGTATGCAGGAGGGAGGGCGGCTTGGCGCAGTTAGGCGTATTCCAGAAGCATGCGGAACAGGCCAATCAGAACAAGTACTCCGTCGAGGTCAAGCACGTCAGGAAATCCTACGGGGCGAAAGGTGAAACTGAGATCTATTCAGACCTTCACTTCCAATTATTGAAAGGCACTTTCGTAGCTTTGGTGGGACCGATTGGGAGCGGTAAGACGACGATGGTGAACATGTTCGCCGGGATCGAAAGGCCTACGTCAGGATCTATCATCGTGATGGGGCAAGACATCACCCAGTTGGACGAGGATGCGATGTCAGCCTACCGAGCAAGGACGATAGGGCTTGTCCCCCAAGTCCAGACCCTCATTCCTGAGCTGACAGTCTATGAGAACGTCGAACTCCCGTTGCACTTTGCAAAGGTCGACAGGGAATCCCGCATAGAAAAGATGGACAAGGTCCTCGAACGCGTAGGAATACGCGGCGAAGTTAACAAGGTTGTGGCAAAGCTGAGCGTCGGCGAAAAGCAGATGGTTTCCTTCGCCAGAGCCTTGGTGAACGAGCCGCCCATACTGCTGATGGATGAGCCGACGGAGGCCCTCGACCCGCTGATGTCTGAGGTCGTACTGGGCCTGCTACGAGGGGACAACATGACAGAAGGGAGAACGATATTCGTGACCACCCACGACAAACGGGTCACCGACCTGGCTCGGCGTACGCTCCGGGTCAATAAGAAGATTCCGTAGCATCAAGCCACTCCCAAGGAAGACCAAACTGTCTGTGACGTTATCGACCTTGATATCAATGTCGATTACCCCCCAATCCTCAAGAAGACTGAGAACTTACCTAGAAAGTGGTGAATTTCAACTTCATAATGATGACTTTCGGCTTCTGAATGGTTATATCCAAAG
>DATDGE010000015.1:0-1907 GCA_036522255.1 Nitrososphaerales archaeon
AATTACCAACATCATGGTTTCCCTCTTGGTCCCTGGGTCCGTGAAACACAACTCAGACTTAATTAGCTTGGACAAAAAGGCACGCGCGGTTAATATTTGAGTCGGCCTGCTGAACTAGGGAGTGTCAAAGAAGGAAGTTACGTCATAATAGATGGCGAGCCCTGCAAGGTGGTAAGCCGAGACCACTTCAAGCCTGGGAAGCACGGAAGCGCGAAAATCAGGCTCGTCGCCATCTCACTATTCACCGGAGCGAAGAAGAGCTACAATTCGCCGGCTGAATCCAGAATCGACATCCCCATGATTGACAAGAGGTCCGGTCAGGTGACGTCGATCATGGACGGCACCGTCCAGATAATGGACCTGGCTACCTTCGAGGTCCTGGAGACCCCTAAGCCTTCGGCTGAGGAGATGGCAGAATTGAACGGACCTCTGACGCCCGGGGCCGAGGTCGAGTACTGGTCCATGTTGGGCCGGAACCGCATCATGCGGGTCAAGGGCGGAAGTTAGCGCCGGGTAGCACTGTTTTTGATTACCTGCCGCGTTTGATGGTAAACAAAAGTGCTCTATCGACGGTTTGGCTCTTCATCGGATGTCTCAGACGGCTCTTCCCGAAAACCCCTTCATCTAGAGCAGGCGCACGTCGGCGATTTCTGATTTAGGCTTTTGCGTCAGGCCTTCGGCACAAGCCTTGCCTTTGTGATCTGGAGGTAGCCAGAGTCCCCGCGCCAGTGTTTGGTAGATTCCTGGACCTCGACTCTTTTCTTGAAAAGGGGACAGTCGAGAACGAAGGTCTCGCCTTCGCCCCCTTCGAGGCCCACGTTGAACCTGAATTTCGCACCGAGCGCCACCAGCTCGTCGACGGCCTGCGAGTCCAGAATCCGTCCAAGCCAGCTCTGGTCCAGGCCGAGGGCCGACACGCTGACCACCATGGCGACGAAGCCGTCCTTGACAAGCCGTCGCAGGTGCGTTTCAGGCTCGATTCCCCAGAGAGGAGAGACGCATTCCAGCCCGAGGTTCTCGCAGACCTTCTCGACCCTGCTCTTCTGGTACACGCTGGCGAGGGCCCCGGTGCAGATGCCTTCCAATCCGAACTTTGACTTCGCACTCGCAAGGGCCTTCTCGAGGTCTCTGAGCTCTTCTTCCTTGACCCCCTCTGTTTCCCCTGTCAGCTGGTGGACCCCGATGGCCTCGGCCTGCAGGCTGGTCCATTCCAGATCAGGGTAGTGGAACATGTAGGACAAGTCCGACTTAGGGAAGAGTGTGACCAGGCAGGCGAGTTCGTCCTGCTTTGACGCGAGCCATGCAGCATAGGTCGAGTCCTTGCCCCCCGACCACAGAACTCCTACCCTCGTCTCAACTCACTGACGTCCAGTCCGCTCTGAACATAATAAATAGACGGAACTGGCTCGCCGGTTTTGATGCTGGATTCACTGAGAGAGGGCCTCCAGTCTGCAGTCAAAAAGCTGGTCAAGAGCAACACGGTCGATGAGAAGACCGTCAAGGAATTTGTCCGCGACCTGCAAAGGGCACTGATCCAGTCCGACGTCAACGTCAGGATAGCTCTCGAGGTCACTGAGCGGGTCCAGAAGAGAGCCCTGGAGGAGAAGCCTCCCGCCGGCGTCACGAAGAAGGACCAGGTTGTTTCCATACTCTATGAAGAGCTCGCACGCCTCCTCGGGAGCGAAGGGGGCCTGGAGCTCAGCAAGGACAAGACGAACGTACTCGTGATGCTCGGCGTCCAGGGTTCGGGGAAGACCACGACGGCTGCGAAGCTTGCTCGCCTGTATTCCAAGCGCGGGTTCAAGGTGGGGATGGTTGCGGCTGACACTTTCAGGCCTGGCGCTGTGGCCCAGTTGAAGACCCTGGTCGCATCGACGGGGGCTGAGGTATACAGCGAAGAGCGGGAG
>DATDGE010000016.1:0-5337 GCA_036522255.1 Nitrososphaerales archaeon
AGAAGCACGGCGATTAAGACGGGGGACATCGGGGCCCTCTCACAGACAGATGTGTCCCTGCTTGCGCTGGGGCTCGACCTCAAGAACGGGGATGGCGGGGTCAGCCTGGTGTCGGACGACTTCGCCGTCCGCAACGTCGCCGAGGTCCTCTCTATCCCTCTTGCAGCAACTGCGATGAAAGGTGGGGAGTGGAAGAACATAACGTGGAAGATCTACTGCCGGGGGTGCGGGAAGACCTACACCAACCCGAAGCTGACGGTGTGCCCCGTGTGCGGGACCAAGCTTGAAAGGAAGGCTAAAAGCAGCTGAAGAGCTAGCTAGTTCCAATTCAGAAGCTGCTAACGTATTCCAGAATCATACCCCGAAAGTTAACTATGCTATACCAACCAACTCAAGAATTACTACTAGGTTTATATAGGCGGGATGCCACCAATAGGTTGTATACTGGTGAGATATTGACATACCCTAGAACATCTGCACTACAGGTTTCGGACAAATGCCCCCAGTGTGCCAAGCGGACACTGGTTGAAGACGCCAATACGGGCGAGCTTTCATGCAGCAACTGCGGCTTCGTGGTCACCGAGCATTCAGTCGACCAGGGCCCCGAGTGGCGCTCCTTCTCCGATGAGAAGGGAGCGGACAGGGCGAGGGGAGGTGCACCCATATCGATTACATACAGGGACATGGGACTCTCGACGATGATCGGCAAGTCGAACAGGGACGCTTCAGGCAGGGCCTTCGACTCCCCCATGCGCAGCTCCATTGATAGGCTCAGGAAGTGGGACAACAGGTCGCCTGCCTTCGGCAATCAGGAGAAGAACCTCGGCATAGCCATGCGCGAGCTGGATAAGATGACCGACAAGCTCGGAGTATCGCAGGCGGTCAAGGAACGGGCTGCCTACATCTACAGAAAGGCGCTCGAAAGGGGTCTACTGAGAGGACGCTCCATCATCGGGATTTCGGCCGCATCACTCTACGCTGCGATGCGCGACACCGAGACCCCCAGGACCCTCAAGGACATCGCCTTAGCCAACAATCTGGACAAGAAGGCGGTGGCAAGGGATTACAGGATACTTCTGCGGGAGATGGACATGACGATGCCAGTTGCCGATGCGGCGAGGAACGTGAACAGGATTGCGTCAGCTGTGGGGCTCTCGGAGAAGGTCGCACGCAAGGCAATCGAAATCGTAAGACTGACGGAGGAGATGGAGATCTCGGCAGGCAAGTCCCCGATGGGACTCGCCGCAGCTTCCCTCTACCTGGCCGGAGTCATTAAAGGCGAGATCAAGACCCAGAAGGAGATTGCAGAAGCAGCCGGAGTCACCGAAGTCACGGTCCGCAACAGGTACAAGGGCCTCAGGGCAGACCTCGGCAAGCAGCTGGGCCTCGAGCAAGCAGAAACTCCAATAGTCTCAAACTAGGCCGGGCGGGTCCGCTTGAGGTTCTACATAGTCGACGTCTTCGCCGAAACGAAATACTCCGGCAACCAGCTCGCCGTCTTCAGGGACTCGGGGAAGCTGACCGCTGCCCAGATGCAGCGGATAGCCCAGGAGATGCACTACTCAGAGACGACGTTCATCATCTCGGAGAAGGAGCACGGCGGAGGATACGACGTCAGAGTCTTCACGCCTGATCAGGAGCTACCATTCGCAGGCCATCCAACACTGGGAACCGCGTACATCTTACAGTCTCAGATAATCAGGAAGCCTGTACCGCAGGTCAGTCTGAATCTGAAGGTCGGGCAGATTCCTGTCACATTCTCCTACAGTAGAGGCAAGGCAGGCATCCTCTGGATGAAACAGAAAGAACCTTCGTTCGGCGGGAAATTCGGCCCGGGGCCCGTCGCGGATTTCCTGGGTCTGGCCGAGTCTGACCTCGACGAGCGCTTCCCTGTGATGGAAGTCTCAACAGGCTTTCCATTCTTGATCGTACCTCTGAAGAACCTGAAGGCCATCCGGCGCATTCAGTTCGACCGAGCGAAATATCTCAGGTTTGCTGAAGATACTAAATCCAAGATAATTTTGGTCTTCAGTCCCGAGACCTACGGGAAGGAAAACCATCTGAACGTGCGCGTCCTTAGTCCCTCACCTACGATGCCTGAGGACCCTGCAACAGGGTCGGGAAACGGTTGCCTCGCAGCCTACCTGGTCAAGCAAAGATATTTCGGCAAAGACAGCGTAAACGTCAGGGTAGAGCAGGGGTACGAGATTGGTCGTAAGTCTCTCTTGCTGCTGAAGGCAGGGAGGAAGGCGGGCAAGATAGAGGTAAACGTCGGCGGCAGAGTACAATTCATCGCAAAGGGCGAGTTCCCTGATGAGTGATAACGATTATTTGTTTCTCTCTGTCACTTCTTCGTGCTCTATTGCTATCACAGAGCCGATGACTATTCTACGGTCGACATTTCCTGTGATAGACAACTCAAAGGTGTCTCTCATGGCCACCCACTTCTTGTGTACCTGAGCGACCTGTTGACCGTTGACAGCGAACAAGTAATCATGCTCAACAAAGTTGCCGTAAATCCTCAGGAATTCATTTCCGTTTTGTTCGACCCAGTATTCGGATCCGAATAGTTTCACTATCTTCTTCTTAATCGCGCCGAGCACTGCCCCTTGGGGGTCATGGAATGTAAACTGTCTTCTAATCGAGATAAGTTTGGCCTCCAGGTTCATTACCTGTGTTCCGGAATTGTCGAGCACCTGGAATTTTGCCGGAAACTGAAAGAAGTTCCCATCACCTTCTCCCAGCTTGGTTCCCTGGACATCTTCAAAGTCGTAGTGCTCTCTTACTGATAGAATCTTCTTTTTCATGACGATATCATTCGCTTCGAGAAGAGAGCCTGTCATCCCTACGACCTTGGAGGCAGAACTGACGGGAGCGATATTCTCGGTGGCCAGCCCGGTTTGTGCGCCACAGAAGGGACAAAACGCAGTATCAGCGTTGATTTCTTTTCCGCATGACCGACAGTATGGCATTACCGCTTGCTGCTCAGCAGCACATTATAACAACGTGCGGTCCTCCAATCTAGATACCTGTAGCCAGGACAGAAAAGGCACTATGGTTGTCTTATTGCTTGCAAAGTGGCCGCCGAACCTGTGGGGGGAATTGGATGCTCCCTCATTTCAAACAGCCCTTGCAGCATCCTGAACAATGCGGAAACTTCCAGTAATGCGAGGGTGATCAGGAGTGTCGCAGTTATGACAAGATCGATGTTGCCGTAGAGCAGCGACAAAGAAACGGTCCCACCATTCAGTATTACGTAGTAGTACGCAGCTATAACAAGTCCTTGCAGGAGTTTCGCCGCGCCGGTAATTTTCGGGGCTCCCTTTACCGCTCTGATTGGTATCGCCAGAATGGCGAGAGCTAGCGCAAGGACGATCGCGGTTGAGGAAAGGAACACCGAGCCAAGTGTCCCAGACACGTCTGCGCCAAATCCCTTCAGGTATTGACTTGTAACTCCTGGAAGGTAAACCAGCAAGAATATGTCGATGCCAGCAAAGACGATGCCTAACACCAGACCGGTTACGCTGATTTTCATTTCTCCACACTCCTCTTCATGGTACCCCATCCCAGAGTATGACGCCCATCTGGCTCAGGGTCTGACTCGATGATCCCTGTCTTTGGTAACCGAGACCAGAGAAAGGATCTTGCGGCGTCATCGGGAACGAGGCCGCCGGGTCAATCACCAATGGTGACCGTGCCGATCCGAACGTGAAGAAGTCGAGGGGAATATTGGAGTCGAGCACCAATTGGCTGACGCCAGGGAGCTTCCAGTTGTAATCGACGAACGCAAGGAGAGAGGTGTGCGTCAACTTTGTGTGCGAAACATACCCTTCTTTCGCGTACGGTGACACCACGACCAGGGGAAGCCTGAACCCAAGCTGGTTCCCGTCAATCTGTGGAGGGGACACGTGATCATAATAGCCTCCACCTTCGTCATATGTGATGAAAATCGCCGAGCTGTTCCAGAACTGCGATTGTTCGACGTGGTTCACTATGTTCAGCATCCAAGCCTCCCCTTCTGTTACGTTGTACGGCGGGTGCTGGCTGAACTGGATGTTCGCCCCACTCGACTCTGAGGTCCAGCTGTAGGGATCAAGCCAGGAAACCGCGGGCATCGTCCCGTTTGAGACTCCGTTGATGAAGTCGTTTACGCTCCCCAACGATCCCGGGGGAAACGGTATCTGGGAGTTCTGGGCGAGAGAAGCCAATGCTCCTGCCCCACCTTCCGAATAGTACCCCCACGTAAGACCTTTTGCAGTCAACTCGGCGAAAATACTCTTCAGGGCGATGCCCGCCACGGCTGAGCTGTTTATGGTCGAGGCGTCAGTAAACGACTGGGTCGGGATGCTTCCGCTAAGAGCGACCAGACGATTTGGAATAGTCGGGCCGAGGATTGGCTGGAAGTACGAGTCCCCGAGGCCGTACTGTTCGGCGAGATTCCACTCGCCCGCCAGCTGTGCGTTCGTGAAGTAGGTCAGGCTGTTGCTCCCCATGTGTGCGGCGAAACCGTCCATGGCACCGTTGTTCCAGGCGGCGATCTCGCTTTGTGAATCGTGGGGAATATCAGGCGTCGAGGAAGTTCCAGCCGGCACTGCCCTGATGCCGCTGGGTCCCGCCCTGCCGAGGAGGTTCGCGGGTGTCTGAATCTGGGAAGCGATCGGATCTGTTACCGTGCCGTTCCCTGTGGGATAGACCCCGAAGATATTATCGAAGGCATGGTTTTCCATCATCATGACGACCACGTGTTTGACCGGAGTCTGGGCCATGGGCACCGGCCCTCCGCCATTGAGCTGGATGGGCACAGTGAGCAATGTAGTAACGGGCAGGATCCCGCCGATGTTTGTTACCGCGCTCACCTTCACCTTGGAAGTCGACGAAAGGCTGGCGCCCCCCGTCCCTGTCACAGTAACTGTAAGAGGGGTCGTTCCGCCAGCAGCTATGTCGACGGCGTTGCTGGACCCAGACCCGACCACCGAACCCCTGGAATCTAGCAAGGTAGCCTGAATCTTCAGTCCGTTCAGAGACAGAAAACCTCCGTTCGTCAGTGTCAACGGGACCGAAGCCGAACAACAACCCGAAACTCCGACCTGACCGACAGAGACACGAAGACCAACGGCTGAGGCGACAGGCAGCAACCCGGTAAGAGCGCCGAGGAGCAGGAGTACAACTGACAGGATTCCGAAGACTCTTGAAGCTCGCAAGCGTCGAATGAAGTCGCTTGGTTGATTATTTAAGACCGACAGGCTCTACGCTGGCGATCTCGTCCCTACCGCAAAAAATACAGCGACGGCAAGTATCAGTGCGACACTTGCGATTCCACTGAAAAAAGCAACCAGT
>DATDGE010000017.1:0-1565 GCA_036522255.1 Nitrososphaerales archaeon
CCAGCGTGGAGTCGTACGCCTGGAGACCTCCTGCGAAGACCAGAGCGAGCACCAGTGCCACTTTGAAGACCGAATAGACCCGCAATCCCCGGGACCCTTCGCCGAAGAGTAGGACATACGTCAGAAAACCGAGGGCGATGAAAACAGCCGTTTCTTTGGCGAGGCCTGCCACTCCCAATAGGATCCCCGATATCGCATACTTGTCCAGCTTCCACACTCTCAGTCCTGCGAAGTAGGAAAAGAAGGCCGCGAGCCCGAAGAACACCTCCGGGACATCGAGCAAGGCACCCCCCGAATGCGAGAAGAACATCACGTCCAAGCTGAGCAGGAGTGCCGAAAGGTAGGCGACCCTCTTGTCCCCGGAGACCTTCCATGCGATCCCGAACAAGAGGGGAATGCTGAACGTCCCGAGAAGGGCTGGCATGATCCGCCATCCCACGGCGTTGTATGTCCCGAATGCAGCCATGCCGCCGGCGACCAGGGCGGGGACAAGGTACGGGTGTTCCATGTGGCAATTGGAGATGGTCGTCGCGCAGTGCTGCCCGGAAAGCACGCCCATGGCTTCAGGGACGTAGAAGACCTCGTCCATTATGCACCCGTAGTTCCTCGAGCCTGTATTGTAGCAGTTCAGGGTCTGGTAGGTAATGCTGAGGTTTGTCTCCTGCACGGGGAGCGTCCAGGTCCCGACTGCAGAGCTGCCTGGCGCCAATGGGTCAGAATATGAAGGGGGTTTCGAGAATCCGGGACCCGTAGCTTGGGCCGGAAGACCCACCCGAACGTCGGCTATCGAGTCTGAGCCCGAGGCTGTGACCATCACGCTCAAACGCTGGCCGGTAAGGTTCGAGGAGACCCTTAGGAGAGGGTTCCCGTTGCCGTCCTTGTCGCCTGCAGCGATTTGAGTTCCGATGGCCCCGGATAAGGCATGAGAATCGCTCGAAGGCGGGAGGTCCACGACATACAGATGCGCCAGTAGGACTGCAAGCGTCAAGCCGACGACGAAGGCAACTGCTCTCCTGTGAACGGGGAAAGCTCTCCAAGCATATGTTATCCCAATGACAATGCTGGCGACTGACAGCGAGGCCAGGCCCACTCCAAGGACGCCAGCGGGGATCAGCAGGGCCTCGTTCGACGTGGCCGCGTGGACGAAAATGACAGCTAATAGAAGACCAAGGTCGACAAAGACGCCGAGAAGGAAGATCCGGAGGGCCCTGGCAAGCTTGTCCGCGCCTCTGGTAACCTCGGGGACTTGCATATCTTGAGTCTCTTCCGATGCCTAGAAAAGCAATACAGAGACATTCCTCGGGAACGTCGGTCTATCGTAGCGGCTTGAACATCGAAGGCAGCCCGAGGCCTCTGATGAACCCGAATGCCTCGCGCAGCGATGTCCCCTGGACCAATTCCGTATCATTAACTGGAATCTTCCTGTCGAGGAATTCTTCAAGTATGGCCCTCTTGACGACCATGTACCCGATTTCGCCCAGGAGGTTCGTCAGGGCCTTTTCCAATTTAGAGGCGTCCGCGCTCGCCTGTTGGAGGCTCAAGTTGAACCTGTTCGTCATGTAATA
>DATDGE010000018.1:0-1638 GCA_036522255.1 Nitrososphaerales archaeon
ATAGCGCTCCTCATCTTCCCCGAGCTGACGCTGTAGGCGAGTGCCAAAACAAGAGGGACCAGAAGCGCAGAGAAGAAAATCAGGTTTCGCAAGAGCGCAAGGACATAGCCCAGGGCGAAGCATCCGGCGGCTATCCCCTTCAAAGCTCCCTTCCGACTCCTCAGATATGACGATCTATCGGGATGGGAGACCGCGTCTTGTTCGAAGTCAGAAATCCTGTTTATGGAATAGGCCCCGAGAGAGAAAAGGTAGGCCATGAGGAGCAGGTCCCAGGACGGAACCCTGCCGAGAACAATTGCCACAGTCGCTGCCATGCTCGAGGTGCCGAGTGCGAGCAAATGCCCTCCGTAGACAAGCTCTTTGTATGCCCGCGTCGCAAGGCTCATTCTTCATTCCCCGACCGGACCTCCGCGCTATGAGGGGTCCTCGACTCGCCCGGCGAGTAGAGTCTCCACCCTCTCTTGGGCTCAAACATCTCCTCCGGGATTGCCAGAGGCCTCGTCTTGGTCGTGTCGAGCATCGTGACCTCATAGGAGTCTCCGGCCCCCTGCAGATGCATCTCGATCTGCTGGACGCAGGTCTGAAAATCTGACATTGGTATATCGACGATCGCCATGTAGGTCTTGTCCTCCGTCCCTGCTTCAAGCCATGTGAATGGCAGGGCATTGCAGAACTTCCTCACCTTCGTCATGCCCGCCTCATCGAGCTTCTTGGATAGGATTATGGCCTGCATGACACCGCTCGGATTGCCCTCCTGGAACGGCTTGACCCATCTGATGTTATTCCCGAGGATGAAGCCGTTCTTCATCACGTGCTCGGCGTGGTGGTATCTGACAGTTCTCGGGTTGACGCTGATCTCCTTCGCAGTCTTGGCCAGGGGCATCGTGGGGTCCTTCATCATCGAGCTGAGTATCTTCAGGTCTATGTAATCGACATCCGAGTCCCTGTTGACATCAAGGAACGAGGGACCGATCTCGCTCATCGTCATCTCAAACCTGTTCCAGTCCACCTTCCAGCTGCGTTCTTCGAAGTCGTAGAACTCAGGCCTGAAAGGAGGATACCTCATCCAGTAAAGTTCCTTGTATTCGTACTCCTCGAGGAGCCCCTCTGTCTTGAGTTGCTCCAGGCTGTCGAGGTACTTCTTCTTCAGCCTGAACGGGACCGCCGTGAGACAGAAATGCCGGTTTGACCCCATCTTCTTCCCCCAGAAAACGACGTAGCTCATCCTGTCGACCCAGGACTTCAATGAACTCCCACTCGGCCTCACTATCAGGTACCCCATCGTGAGGCCCAGCTGGCCGTAGTTCACATCGATGGTCGTGGAGAGGCCTAGCTTGGTAAGGTGCCTGTTGACCTTGTACCTGATCGTCTCGGCGTTGAGACCGGTGAGCCTCGAGAGAAGGGAGTAGTTCTGAACACCGACTCGCTTGATAGTTTCAAGAAGTTTGTAGTCTTGGTTCCTTCTTTGGAGCTTGTCTACGGAACCCAATTCAAATCACACGTGGAATTTGGTTAATAAAGCGATGTGGAGCAGGAATCTATTTTCTTGTAGTACGATTTAACCGTTCTGTAGCAATTGGTGAACCTAGAGGCTTGCCGGTCATCCGCCATAAAAGACAAAATGGATATAATAAGGGT
>DATDGE010000019.1:0-2351 GCA_036522255.1 Nitrososphaerales archaeon
GACCAGGTTGAGGACTCGCCGGCGATTGAGGAAAGGGGTCGCATACACCCAGACGAGATTCTGAGATGTCCAGTACAGCACAGCGGGCATGATTGCTCCCACTTTCGGAAGATTCGAAAGTTCTTCGTAAATTAGGGGGAGGGTGCCTTCGGCTATCACATTGTCGTCGTCGATGAAGTAGACGAAATCCGTTGAGGCGGCGCGCCAGCCGACATTCTTGGCACGGGAGATGAAGATGCGACCGCGCGACACGATGTGTTGCAGGGATAGTCCGGGGAACTCCGATTCCAACTCGGGCGGGGAAGCGGAGTCATCCACTATGATCACGGTGTTGAGGACGCCCCCGTTGAACTGTTGGAGGCTGGAGAGAAGGCGCCGGAGCTTGTCGGGTCTGTCGTGGGTGGGTATGACCACACTGACGGGCAACCGAGAGGCCTGCTGTCTGCTGTTCATCTCCGTCTTGGCCCGGGGAGCAGCCTTTCGTAAATCGAAGCGGCGTTGGTGGCAACCGACTCCCAGTCGCAATGAGCTTTGACGAAATCGGAACCCTCTTTGCCCGCTTTGGAAAGAGAGTCAGATTCAGCGAGCGAGTCGGCGGTCAGCCGAGCCCCTCGCCATCCTGGCCGAATCAGAAGGCCGAACTTGCGAAGGCCCGGGGAGGAGTCATTGAAGGCGGCGACAGGGGTCCCGCAGGCTAGGGATTCCTGGACAGTCCCACCCCAGAAGGGTTCTATGTCTTCCATGTGCAAGGGCACGAAGGTCAGCCGACTACGGGAATACATTTCTGGGAGTGCACCCTGTTCTACGGCTCCAAGGAACTCAACGGAACTCCCGAGCCCGAGTCGGGATGCTGAAGCTTTCATCATTGGGAGGCCCGGACCGTCTCCCGCGATTACAAGCTTCGCTCTTATTCCAAGGCCCAGGAGAGCCTTGAACAAAGGAAGCAGGAGATGGGGTGCCTTCTCCCATTTGTACGATGCAGGGAGAGGAATCCTGCCAACATACGTCAGGAGAGGTTCGGGATCCGGAGGACGGACTCGTTTGAACACTCGGGTATCTACGCCGGTGCTCGGGAGCCGGATCACCCGTCCTGAAGGGAGTCGAAGAGTTCGGGTAAGAAACCGTTCCTCATTCTCCGTGGGGACAATGAGCGCGTCGCAGAGTCTTAGAGATGGATAGAAGGCTGCGGCCTTCACCCTTCTGATGGGGTCGGTCCCATGGTACTGCGCCACGAGCGGAATCCCCTTCCGCTTCACCCGAGGAGCGATGTAGGGGAAGTTCCAGAGGTAGTAGTTGTGGAAATGGACCAAGTCCGGGGAATCTCGGTCGAGCTCTCGCATGACCTCGATGCTGTGATCGTTCCCAAACTTCATCAAAGGCGGAAATTGGAATGAAGACCTGAAGGCTTTGAGCTCATAGCCATCCATTTGAATGACTTTTGTTTTTGATATCCCGCCGCTGATGACGTAGAGTTTGACTTCGTGCCCGAGAGCCGCTATTCTTCGAGCGTACTCCTTCGAGAAATGGAAACGATGGAAGGCGAATTCTTGGAGCCCGATCGACTCGAAACGGAAGTCATGGAGGAGAAGGTAGACTATCCTCATTGTGTGGCCTCAAGGGTGTTTTCTGAGTTATTTGGGGGGTCCTCCGAACGATTGTAAGAAACAACGAACGAATCTCGTTGAGAAAGAATATGCCAAGGAGGCCAAGGGTGCTCGCGAAGACGACGAAGGCCCTTTCGGTCATGGATGAGCCCGCAAGGTAGATGGTGATGGTCGAAAGAATCGGGGCCCCTTCAAGCGCTCTGTAAAGTATCAGCGAGAAGCCGCTAGCAATGAAGTTCAAGAAAGTCAGGAGGAGGAGAAGACTGATGGAATCCGACAGATTTCTTCGTGAGAAAGCCACGATGAGCAGAACCATGATTTCGAAAGCCGAGACGAGCATTATGTGGTAGAGTGAAAGCCAGCTCAACCCAAGGAAGATACTCGACTGGAGTGCGAGCGCCCAATCGGTTACCATCTTCGTCGCAGTGAAATCGAGGAAGCCGCCCGCAAGTGAAATGACGACGACATAGGAAAGTGGCACGGCAACATCCCTGGGCCTGACGCTTCTCAGGAGCTTCAACTTGGTGTCAAGAAGCGAGTGCCTGCGTAAGGCGACGGAGAGGGCCTCGGCTGAGAAGAATGCCGAGAGCACGAGCAACAAGGCGAATCTCAGCTCGGCTATCCCTGAAGCAGCGTCGACCATGAGGTCCCAGTTGAAGGCGCCTAGTGATATCGGTGAAAAGAATCTCACGAGGAGAAGATTGTTCACCACCAGGTAGGCGGTCGCGACTCCAGTGATTGCGAAAG
>DATDGE010000020.1:0-1778 GCA_036522255.1 Nitrososphaerales archaeon
AATGGAATGCCTGCAACAAACGTCCTTGCGAACCTGTTCGCCAGCCTCCAAAACGCGGAATTGAGAAACAAGAAGGAATGCGTGGTAATACCTGCGTCGAAGCTTGCCAGTGAGGTCCTCAGAGTACTCCAGAAGCGCAAATACATCGGTGAATTTGAGTTCATAGACGATGGGCTAGGGGGTAAGCTCCGTGTCGAATTGCTCGGCAAGATTAACAAGTGCAGTGTGATATCACCGAGGTTCCCAGTCAGGTCCCTGAAGCTAGTCGATTGGGAGCACAGATACCTCCCTGCCGTCGGGGTGGGGACCCTGATTGTATCAACTCCTCAGGGAGTCATGTCCCATCTCGAAGCTCAGGAGAAGAAGATTGGCGGGAGGCTAATTGGCTATGTCTACTGACCAGCTAAGGCAGCAACTCGTCGAGATGCCGGAAGGAGTGACGGTGGACCTTCAGGGCCGGATCCTCTCCATCAAAGGAAAGCTCGGTGAAGGGAAGAAGCACTTCGACAAGATTAACGTGAACATCTCTGTCGAGGGGAACAAGGTCCTGATCTCTCCGTTCTCGAGGAAGAAGAAGGACAACGTCATAATCAACACCGTGACAAGTCTGGTAAACAACATGATAACCGGTGTGACCAAGGGCTACACCTACAAGCTGAAGGTCGTCTACGCACACTTCCCCATTACAGTAAAAACCAAGGGGAGCCAGATATTGGTCGAAAACTTCGTCGGGGAAAGGTCTCCCAGGGTGGCGCAAATCGTCGGTGACTGCAAGGTGACCATCGAGGGGGATGACGTCATCGTGAAGGGAGTCTCAGTCGAGGACGTAGGTCAGACCGCGGCCAACGTGGAGCTTGCTACGAAGATCAAGCGGAAGGACCAGAGGGTCTTTCTCGACGGCGTCTACATATACCATAAGGAGCAAGGCTGGTGAAATTATGGCCAAACAGAAGGTCTCGGAGGAGAACAGGCTGAAGGCGCTGGTGGCCAAGAGGAAAGAGCTGGCCGAAAACAGGCCAGCGTTCGTCAGACAGGAGAGCTGGCGTTACGTTAGAATTCACCCTCCGTGGCGGAAGCCCAAGGGGGTTGACAACAAAGTCAGACGGCAGGACAAGGGCTGGCCTGCCCTTGTGAGGATTGGCTACAGGGGCCCCGTAGAGGCAAGAGGGCTCCACCCCAGCGGGCACTTCGAGGTACTGGTTCAAAGGGTGACCGACCTCGACCGCCTGGTTCCCGGCAGAGACGTGGCCAGGATAGGTGGAACTGTTGGCGCGAAGAAAAGGGAAGCTATCCTCCGGAGGGCGACGGAACTTGGTCTACGGGTGTTGAATCCTACGGGGTTGAGGATAATTGAGTCTAAAAAGTAAGCGCCGTCTTGCTGCATCGGTCCTGGGCGTCGGTTTGGACAGGATCATCTTCGACGTCGAGTACTCCGACCTCATCCAGGACGCCATAACTCGAAGCACGATCAGAGGCCTGGTCGGCTTTGGTGCAATCAAAGTCGCCCCGGTGAAGGGGGTTTCCCGTGGAAGATTCAGGGAGCGGTCCAGAAAACTCAAGCGCGGCAGAGGTGCGGGTTCGACGGAAGGCGCCGCCTTCGCGCGAAACCCAAGGAAGGACAGGTGGATGGCGAAGGTACGTGCCCTCAGGTGGAGACTAAAAGTGGCAAAGGAAAGGGAGGAAATCAGCCAGGGTGCCTACAAGAAGCTCTACAAGCAGGTCAAGGGAGGGCAAGTCAGAGGAGTGAAGCACCTCCTCGATCTGATGAAGGAGGCGAA
>DATDGE010000021.1:0-3966 GCA_036522255.1 Nitrososphaerales archaeon
GCGCAACCACCACATGGGCATGGTCGAGAGGGTCATCGGGAGGAAGCCGGGCACAGGGGTCGAAATAGTCAAAGAAGCCATCGGGCCCTATTCATTCGATTCTTCAGGAGTGTCCTATCTCAAGACAACCCTCAGGCGCAGGTTCTATCCTGCTTTGTGGGCGGCCAGGGGCAGGCTCCCTGATAGCTAGCGGAGGCCCAAGATCCGGTACGGAATCAACGGAACACAATTTAGTTGGTGGGCCCGCCCGGATTTGGACCGGGGATTCTGACGTGAGAGCTAAGGGCTCCCATTTCGCCGTGTGAGAGCGACGTCCTAGCCAGACTAGACCACGGGCCCCGACTGTGCAGTCCAAAAACCGGGTATTTGCGCTTATTTCTTGAGGCCCACAGAGCGGTTCTTCAGCCTGAGGTCTGATGACTTGCACTTCCTGCACCTATCGGCGTTGAGGGGGTTACGGGCTCCGCACCTCAGACATACCTGTAGGAAGAGCCTCCTCTTCTGGGCGATCTGCTTCTTGGCTGCGTCTGCTATTGGCACGAAAGAAACCCTGTTGCTAAATCGCCCCCCTGGCCACGACTATGAAGTTTTCGGTGCGGGATCCCCCACTAAGCGCAAACTCTAAACTCGCAGCAGCCATGAAATCCCGGTTGGCAGACGCGGAGAAAGAGAAACCCGAAGACGATGGCTCCGATGTTCCGAGACTAGGCATTCGGGACTTTCTGGCGCTTGCCATTGCCGCTGTCGAAACTTTCCTTCTTCCCCTTTTGGCCATCGCTGCGGTCATCGCGCTCATCGCCGTCCTGATTCGAATAATCAGGCCCTGACTCCGGGAGAGTTTTCCACCTTGAGGTCGAGGTCATAGAGGCACTCCACCCACTGCCCCGGGCGCACCTGGACGGGGTTTGGAAATTCCTTGGCGCACCTGTCCGTCGCATATGGGCACCTAGTCATGAACCTGCACCCCGGGGGGATGTTCACAGGGCTTGGCACGTCCCCCTCGATGACCCCGCCCTTCTTCCTCTTCGCCGGGTCGGGTATTGGGGCGGAAGCGAGGAGCGCAGAGGTGTATGGGTGCTTCGGGGACTCGTAGATCCTGGCGGTATCGGCGACCTCTACCACCCTTCCCAGATACATGACTGCCGTCTTGTTGGACATGAACCTGATGACGGACAGGTTGTGCGAGATGAAGAGGTAGGTGAGTTTCAAATCCTTCTGGAGGGTCTTGAGCAGGTTGAGAATCTGCGCCTGGACCGACACGTCCAGGGACGAAGTGGGCTCGTCCAGGACAAGGAACTCCGGGGAGACTGCCAAAGCACGTGCTATCGCTATGCGCTGCCTCTGTCCCCCGCTGAACTCGTGGGGGAACCTCGAAAGATGGTCAGGATTGAGCCCGACCAATTTTATCAAGTCCGCGGCCCTTTGGTTCGCTTCCTGCTTGCTCCCGACCAGGTGGTGGATCCCCATGGGCTCGGTGATGGCGGACCGGACCGTCTGCCTTGGGTCAAGGGAAGCATAGGGGTCCTGGAAGACGACGGCAGTCATTTTCCTGTATTCCCGGAGCTGCCGACCCTTGGCCTTGGTTATGTCCTTCCCAGAAAACAGGACCCTCCCGCCGGTGGGAAATGTGAGCCGCAGCAGAGTCCTGGCAAGGGTGGTCTTTCCGCACCCGCTCTCGCCCACCAGGCCCATCGTCTCTCCGTTGGCTATTTTGAGGGAGACCCCGTCTACCGCTTTGACGTAGCCTACTGTCCGCGATAGCAGTCCGCTCCTGATGGGGAACCATTTGCGGAGGTCTGCCAACTCGACAAGAGGTGATGACTGGGCCACTCTTCACCCTCCAAAGAGAAAACAGGCTACCTTGTGGCCGGGTGACAATTCCGTCATCGGCGGACGCGACTCCGGGCACTTTTGGAAGGCGTAGGGGCACCTTGGGTGGAAACGGCAGCCGGTCGGAGGGTTGATCAGGTCGGGGACGGACCCCTTGATAGACTCGAGGGTTTCGCTGCTCGTGTCCGGCCTGAGAATCGCAGCCCCAAGGCCCTTCGAGTATGGGTGCGAGGGATTCTTGAAGAACTCCACAAGTCCGGCGACCTCTACCACGCTCCCTGCGTACATCACCGCGACCCTGTCGCAGACCTCTGACACAACCGCGAGGTCGTGGGTGATGAGTACGATCGCAGCGTCTATCTTGTCGCGCAGTTCTTTGAGTAGTTCCAGGATCTGCGCCTGGACAGTGACGTCCAGGGCCGTCGTTATCTCGTCTGCCAGAAGTACCTTGGGCCTGCGGACGAGGGCCATGGCGATCATCGCCCGTTGCCTCATCCCCCCTGAAAGCTCGAACGGGTGCATCTTGAAGACCTTTTCCGGCTCTGGGAGCCGCACGAGCCTGAGGTAGTCGAGCGCGCGCAATGTAGCGAGCCGATTGCCTTCCTTCTTGTTTAGGTCATGCGACTGTCTTGCTCTTCGAAGAGAATCGAGCTCCTGCTCCTCCGACTGGCTTCTCGACGGCATGGCTTCCAGATTGACAATCCGTGCCCCGATGAGCTCGTCGGCGAACACCTTCAGGTTTGAGGTCAGCGTCTCGGTGATCTGGAGCCCTATGGTGAGGACCGGGTTGAGGTAAGTCATCGGGTCTTGGAAGACGAGGGCGATGTCCCTCAGTCTCGAGAGCCTTACCGCCTCCTTCTTCATCTTTAGAAGATCCCTTCCGTCCAAGAGGACCTCCCCTGAAATCACTTCGGCGTTGATGGGAAGAAGCCCGGCCACGGCCAGTGCAGTCACCGACTTGCCGCACCCGCTCTCACCCACCAGGCCCAGAATCTCACCCTTTTGCACATCGAGGTCAACTCCCTCGAGGGCCTGCACGTCCCCTGCGTAGGTGTGGAAGACGACCTTCAATCCCCTTATGCTGAGGGCGGCTCCCGTAGACCTCGGCGCCTGCTGTTGAACGTACGTCCCTTGTTACCTCCTGAGCCTCGGGTCCAGCGCGTCTCTGATTCCGTCACCAAGCAGATTGAACCCCAGGGCGATGAGCAGAATCGTGAGTCCGGGAAACAGGACGAGCCAGGGGGCGATGAACACGTTCTCTATCCCTGAATGTGCGAGGTTTCCAAGCTCCGGAAGAAGGGGAGATGGGGAGAAACCGATGAACATCAATACCGAGAAGACGAGTATCACTCCTCCCACGTCCAGCGTCGCCTGGACCAGAACCGGGTAGATCGAGTTGGGGACAATGTGGCGGAAGAGTATCCTGAGCCTCCCTGCCCCGGTGGACCGAAGAGCTTCAACGTAGGGCTTCTCCTTCTCGGTGAGCACCTGGGAGCGGATGAGCCTGACATAGGTGGGCCACCAGGTGATTAGGACAGCGGTGGTCAACCAGAAGAGGCTGTGCGAAAAGAAGGTCACCAGGACTATTGCCAGGGAAAGCCCGGGGATGGAGAAGAAAACATCGGTGATACGGAGCACAAGCTCGTCCAGCAGGCCTCCTGCGTAGGCCGCCACAGAACCCATGCTTACCCCGATGGCCACGGCCGAAGCCACGATTGTCAGGGCGATCTCCAGGTCAAGGGGGAGGGCCAGTATGATCATCTTGAGGAGGTCCCTTCCGTAGGCGTCGGTCCCCAATGTGAATACCTGCGTCCCTGGACAAACGAAGAGGTTGTGGATGCCCCAGTCGGTGACGGGGTTGTTCCAGCAGAGCCTGAGGGGGAGGTTTTGAGTGTTCCCCGACGCCGGGTTCACAATAAGGCTGGAGACAAGCGAGAGGATGACCGAACCTATCGCGAGAACGGTCCCCACAACTACGATGGGTTTCTGTCTCATCAGGTGAAGGGTGTACCGGAGCTCCGATTTCCGTCGCGAGTCGCCAATTCCTTTTTTCTCCAAATCCATTCACTCAGTACTTGATCCTGGGGTCGAGGATCGCATAGAGTATGTCGACACCGAGATTGGCGACGACTATGA
>DATDGE010000022.1:0-4566 GCA_036522255.1 Nitrososphaerales archaeon
GGAAACAGCCGATACCGATTGTCAACAGCTTCAAGCCTACCCAAGAAGCTCCTCGCCGAGGTTCTCGGTACCTTCGTTTTCGTGGTTGTCGGAGCGGGCTCGGCAGTAGGCGCGGCGAGCCTCGTCAAACCTGACCCAGGAGTTCAATTGCTGGCCGCAGCCCTCGCGAATGGCCTCGGCCTTGCCATGGCCGTTTCGGCGACGATGGCAATATCCGGAGGGGTCCTGAATCCTGCGGTCACTCTGGGGCTCTGGGCAGGCAAGAAGCTCCCTTCCAGAGACGTCGTTCCATACGTGGTGGCCCAGCTGGTTGGAGCTACTGCAGCCGGATTCGCGCTTGTCGTTTCGTTTCCCTCGGCCCTAGGGAACCCTGTTCATTGGGGTGCTCCGACACTCAACGGCATCTTGAGCGTCTGGCAAGGAACCGCCATCGAGGCTCTCCTCACTTTTGTCTTGGTAATTGCGGTCTATGGTACAGCTGTTGACCTCAGGGCGCCTCGCATAGGAGGCCTAGGAATCGGTCTGGCCGTCATCGCTGACTTCCTCGTCGCGGGAAACCTCACGGGAGCGGCAATGAACCCTGCCAGGGCTTTCGGCCCCATGGTCGCAGGAGGTTTCTACCCGGCTTACTGGTTCATCTACGCCATCGGTCCCATAGTAGGGGCTTTACTTGCGGGGTTGTCATACAGATTCGCATTCGAAAACGGGGCTACGGGCAGAGTTGGAGATAAATAACTCCCGCAGCAGCGCGTCGGGTCTTTGAAAGGCACCACCGCTCGGCTCAGCAGAGAGCAGGCCAAGGAGTTCCTGGTCAGGATGGATTCAGCCATGGGGTCCTCTAGGGGAAAACAAGCAAGAGATTCCCTGGTCAAACTTCTCAAATCAACCGTCCCGACCTATTCATGGGTGGGGATCTACGTCGTCGAGGGGAACGACCTGGTACTCGACGCCTGGGCAGGGCCAGTTGCGACTGAACATGTCAGGATCCCGATTGGGAAGGGAGTGTGCGGATTCGCCGCCAAGGCGGGAAAAACCGAAATCGTATCTGACGTAAGCAAGGACCCCCGGTATCTTCAGTGCTTTCTTTCGACGAAGTCCGAGATGGTCGTCCCCATTTCAAACGAAGGGCGTGTGGTCGGAGAAATAGACATCGATAGCGACCAGCTTGACGCATTTTCCTCGGTGGATAGAGAATTCCTCGAGGCTGTCGCGAGGAAGACTAGCGGCCTATGGTTCTAGGCCCTAGCTGGCTTCCAGTATAACATACGTTATAACAATTAAATACGGCCTCTCGCAGCGGGCCTTTCACATAATGAAGCTTGAGATAAAAGGCCTCCACGCCTCAGTCGAGGGAAAGGAAATTCTGAGGGGGGTCGACCTGACCGTCTCACAGGGGGAGACCCATGCCCTGATGGGCCCCAACGGGTCCGGGAAGAGCACCTTGGCGTACACTCTGATGGGTCATCCGAAATATCTGGTCACATCGGGACAGGTGCTCATCGACGGGGAGAGCATACTTGGCATGACCCCGGACAAACGTGTCAAGAAAGGCCTCTTCCTTGCATTCCAATATCCCGTCAGCGTCCAGGGGGTAAGCATGTTCTCATTCCTCCGTGCGGCGTACAACAACTCCAGGCCCCCGGGTACTGAGCCACCGACCATCTTCGAGTTCAAGGAAGTGGTCGCCGAGAAGCTCAAGATGCTTAGCATGGACGAATCATTCCTCAATAGATATCTGAACGAGGGGTTCTCGGGAGGGGAGAAGAAGAGAGCGGAGATCCTTCAGATGGCGCTCATGCAGCCTAAGTTCGCTGTGCTTGACGAAACGGACTCCGGGCTCGACATCGACGCCCTGAGAATCGTGGCAGAGGGCATAAACAAGGTTTCAGGGCCTCAAACTGGGACTCTCCTGATTACACACTACCAGCGGATTTTGAAGTACGTAAAGCCCCAGTTCGTCCATGTCCTGTTCCAAGGCCGTGTTATCGAATCAGGCGGGGAGGACCTGTCCAGGCTCTTGGAAGAGAAGGGCTATACATGGATAAAGGGGTACAAGGAAGAAGAGCAGCTGGCCCAGCAGGGGGCATAACCCTTTTATGAAAGGCTATAACCTATGTTATATTCTAGAGTGAGACGAGATTGGCAACAAAAACGGACATCGTAACTGACGATTACAAAGAAAAGTACGGGTTCAGCGACCCCATCGATTCCTACGCCGTCAAGGGGACCAAGGGACTCAGCGAACGAGTCGTTCAGGAGATCGTCCGCCTTCACGACGAGCCTGCCTGGATGGAGCAGGTCAGGATGAAGGCCCTAAAGCATTTCCTCGAAATGAAACCGCCGGCCTGGGCCCCAGAGCTCGCCGATATCGATTTTCAGGGCTTCCAATATTACGCAAGGCCCACCGAACGAGCCGCAGATTCGTGGGACCAGCTCCCCGAATACATCAGGAGCACCTACGACAAGCTTGGGATCACCGACGCAGAGAAGAAATTCTTGGCCGGGGTCGGCGCGGTCTACGAGAGCGAGGCCGTCTACCACAGCATCCAGGGAGAACTGGAGAAACAGGGCGTCGTCTTCACAGACACCGTCACCGCAATGAAGACTTACCCGGACATAATGAAGAAGTACTTCGGCACCGTCGTCCCCTACCAGGACAACTACATCGCGGCCCTTCAGACGGCGGTCTGGTCTGCAGGAAGCTTCGTCTACGTCCCAGAGGGAGTAAAGGTACCGATGATTCTGCAAGCATATTTCAGAATCAACTCAAGGAACATGGGGCAGTTCGAAAGAACGCTCATAGTCGCTGAACCGTACAGCGAGGTGTCGTACAATGAGGGATGTAGCGCCCCAGTGTATTCATCGCAGTCGCTGCACTCCGCCATCGTCGAAATCGTAGCTCGGAAGGGTTCGACTGTCAAGTACACCACCCTCCAAAACTGGTCGAGGGACGTCTACAACTTGGTCACAAAGCGCGCCCATGCCTATGAGGACGCAACGGTCTCGTGGGTCGACTTCAACGGCGGTTCACGGCTGACCAGAAAGTATCCTTCAGTCTACCTCCTTGGACCCAGGGCCAAGGCGGACATAATCTCGGTCGCCTACGCTGGGGCAGGACAAGTTCAGGATACCGGAGGAAAGGTGATCCACCTGGCAAAGGACACGACCTCCAAGATCATTTCCCGGTCGGTGTCGAAGGACGGCGGGCACACCGCGTACCGCGGGCTTCTTCATATCGCCAAGGGAGCCAAGAACGTGAAATCAACCGTCAGGTGCGACGCACTCCTGATAGATTCGAAGAGCACCACGGCCACATATCCATACATGGAGATCCAGGAAGACGACGCCACGGTCACCCACGAGGCGAGCGTGGGCAAAGTAGGGGAGGAGCAGCTGTTCTATCTGATGGCGAGGGGGATTTCCGAAGGGGACGCGCTTAGCATGGTTGTCAACGGGTTCCTGGAGCCCTTTGCGAAGGAGCTTCCAATGACCTATGCGGTCGAGTTCAACCGCCTGATGTCCATCGAGATGACCAACGCCGTCGGCTAGAAGCCGGCTGGTCGGGCGTATTCTAATTTGACTCAGACAACGGTGCCTTCATTCGACGAAGACGTGGTCAGGGGGATTTCGAAATCTCTCAACGAGCCTGACTGGCTTGAGAAAGCAAGGCAAGAGGCGTTCAGAGAATTCATCAACTCCCCACCCGAAAAGAACCCGCTCTACACCAAGTACGTAAGCACATTCGACTTCCCCATCGAACCGTTCAGGATGGTCCCCGGGCGGAGTGAAGTTGACTTCAGGAGTTACTTCAAGGGCTTCCTGACGGGCAACGAGACCGACATCATGCTCCAGGCTAACGAGACCCAGGTGCACGTAGAACTCAGCAAGGAAATCGCGTCAAAAGGAGTCAAGCTTCAGTCATTCCACGACGCGCTCCGCGAGGACGAGGCCTTGCTCAAGAAGCTCGTACAGCAGAGGCTTGTCAAATCTGAAGCTGACAAGTATGCAGCCTTCGTGAACGCGTTCTTCAACAGCGGGACTTTCATTCACGTCCCCAGGGGTGTAGTTCTAGACCGTCCCCTGCGCAGGATGCTTCTGCTGGATTCACCCAGGACCGCGGTCGTCGATCAGACGCTGGTCTACGCTGAGGAGCAGTCGAAGCTCATCTTTCTTGAAGAGCTGTATTCCAAGGGTCCGGGAGGCCCCTCCCTGGTGGCATCAACAACCGAGATACGAAGCGGGACAGGCGCCCACGTTGATTTTTCGTCCATCCAGCTCCTGGACGCTCAGACAACACACGTGTCGAACAGGGCAATCGAAACTGTCAATGACTCCAAGGCCACCGTGAGCTCACTGGCGTTGGGTTCCTCGGTTTCCCGCTCGAGGATGAACTTCCTCCTTAACGGAAGGGGATGCCTAGCTGAGGGCTTCGAGATATTCTTCACAGACTCCAAACAGAGGTATGATTTCGAGACGAATCTTGTACACGTGGGCCAGGACTCCACGGGGTCGGTCCACGCCAGAGGCGTGCTCAAGGGAGAGTCTCAGTCGATTTTCAAGGGTATG
>DATDGE010000023.1:0-8451 GCA_036522255.1 Nitrososphaerales archaeon
GGAGTTACCGAAGGAATAGTAGCACCATCCTTTGCCATCGTTGAACACGCATCTCTGCTTTGTAACAGAGCAGAGGTCCTTCCCCACTGGATATTCGCACTCCTCCTTGCGCATTGTCACGTTCTCGCACAGCGACCTGTCGAACACCTCGCGAAGCCACTCTTGTTCCTTCTGCGACTCAGAGCGCATGTATAGCGCCCTCTCGGGCTGACGTGCCACCAGTGGAGACTCGGGGTTCCTGGGGACTTGACTGGGAAAGGCCACGTACGCCCAGTCGTCGCCGCAAATCTTGCCTCCTTCTTTCGTGAAGATCCGGAACGACTGGGTGGTCTTACCTGTCCCCGTCGGGGCTATGATTACGACCCCCCTTCCCTTGTACAGGGCTGTGGCGCCATGAATCGAGAGGGTGTTGGATCTCTTCTCCAGAATTGCAGCTGACATACCCAAGGCCCACGACTTGCACTGCCCATAGTATTCGGTGTTCAGGAAAAGCGATGATTGGAGCTCGGGGCAATAGTACGCTGACGGCTCGACATCTTCGACCCCCATGGCCGAATAGATTTTTGCATCGGGAGGCGCCGAGGAGTCGGCCTTCCACCAATTGTTGGACCAGAACTCTGCCTGATGCCCGCTGTTCGTGTTGAGCTCGACGATGGTCCCGTTGAGGTTGGCTTTCAGGGACTTCGCGCCCCAAGCTGCCAGTGCTTCTTTGGCTCTGCTCAGGAGAGGTAGGAACTCTGCCGTCGAGGTTTTTTTGTTTCCCTTGACCCTCGTCCTACTTTGAGTGATGTAGTTGTGTAACCGGGGTACCACTGTTGGGACCTGTTTGCCGGGCGATTTTTCCAGCCCTTAAAGGCGTAACGAGATTGCTCTAAGTTCTTCGAATGTCGAAGACGCTGCCACAGCAACTCTGCGACGGATGAGAGGAGCGCCTTCAGCCCTGCGCCGCGATCTGGGCAAGGGACCGTTTCGTCCGCGCTGAGAAGTCATAGTCGTTGGCGTCGTATCCGGACTTACAGTATTCGTCTTTGTGCTTTATGAACAGCCAAGCCTCCTTCATGCTTCCGAAGCCTCTTGTGCGGACCAAGGCGAACGAACCATGCAGCTTCTTTCCATATAGTGTGAACTTTACGTTCCCGTCGCGCAGGCTCGCAATCGCGACCTCCGTCGCCTCTGACACGTGGGTGACTCTTGTCCGGACACCCTTGTCCACCTCGATTTCGGGGGAGTAAGTCCCTTCGTCCCAGATCATGACCGCCCCGGCCCCATAGTTGCCACCTGCGATGACGCCCTCGAAATTCCTGTAATCCATTTCGTGGGGACCGGTCGGCATGGCGAGACGCTTGACGTTGGGGTCGAGCGAAGGGCCCTTTGGAATCGACCAAGACGGCATCTCGCCTTCTATCTCGAGCCTGAAGTCGTAGTGGAGCGCCGTTGCTTTGTGCTTCTGCACGACGAAGGCGAATAGGCCGCGCGCCAACTTGGGTCTCAGCTTCCCATTAGGGGAGTTCCCCCAAAACGATTTCCTTTTGGAGCGGGTGATTCGTGTCTCTACCTGAAACCCAGGCCAGAAGAGTCCATTCTTCTAACACAGTCCTCGCATCGTAGGCCCCTGGGAGTTCTGTAGAGGCGCACCAGGGTACCACATTCGGGGCAGACCTTGGGGAGCTTTGAGGATAGAGAGGGGGCCTGGCTCATAGATCTAGCGTCTCCTGGACCTTCTTCGGAGCATTTCTTGGTTCGTCAACTGCGCGCAGACCGGGCAGACAAGGTGGGTGGAATCTCCATCGGGCTGAAGTCTGATTTGATGAGTCGCGCACAACTCGTATTGTATTTGATTCATGGTGGGTTCCTTTTCTCGTCCCTATTAAGGGACGTGTCCAAACTCTATTTAGTGGGTCTCATCGGGTAATCGCTGAGTTGGAGTCGAACGAGAAGGGCCGTGAGGCGAGCCTAAGAGAGATATTTGTTTCATTTAACAACGCTTGGGTGAAGTACTGGGAATCCTATGTCACCCTGCAGGACCAGCTCTATGAGAGCCTGAGGGCCGGAAGAGAGGTATCCTGGCTCGCGGCTACCGATGAGAGGAAGATGAGTGAGATAAACCAGGTGCAGCGCGAGCTCTTCTCTGGGATGCCACGAAGGCTGGACTACTCCCCGCTTGGACAGATATCGCGCGACATGAGCAGCGCGACCAGCAAGATTGCCGACCTCGAAGCGGCGCTTGCTCGAGAGGAGGAAGGGTGTAAGAGCCTGGAAGCGGCGATAGCGCTCATGAAGGCAAAGGTCGAAGAGATGAAGGAAGCCATGCGGGCTGCGGATAGCTGAATCTGCGTTCGCCGGGACTGGTTTATCTCTGCATCGAGATTTTGGGGCAGGCTGGATTAATTGGCTGGCAAGAGTCTAGATGACGACTACGACTTCGGCAATCCGCCTGTCCTTTCAGAGAAAGGAAAGCTGCAACTTCCTGTTAGAGGGAAAGAGGTCAAAGGACCTCCGCTGCCGATCTTCTCAATCTTAGACTCGATTGACTTCGCAGATCATTTTGTGATCATCGGAGACGTAGGGACGGGAAAGAGCACCATAACCCCCATTCACGAATACAGGCTGAGTAAGGGCGAGAGACAAATCATCATTCGCGAACCTTCCAGGGCCGCGTGCAACGCCCTGTTCTACTCGCTAAATGCGCTTTACCCCGAACTGCGAGACGAACTCGCTGTCATCACAAAGGACACGAAAATCAATGTCGGCGGGAAAATCAGGCTGGTCACTGACGGCGTCCTGCTCAGGATGTTGGCCGAGAATTCGATTTCCGATGCCTCAATCTACTTTGATGAAAGCCATCAGATGTCGTCCCAGCTGGAATTGTGCATGTCACTTGCAAAGAAGGAAGAAGCCACCGCGAAGAACTTGTTCCGAATCATGAGCGCGACGATCGACCCCAAGGAGTTCTTGTCTTTCCTCGGAATCTCAAACCTATACACGATGACGGGTAGGCGGTTTCCGGTGTCGCTGGAGGTGGAGCTGGCGGAGGACGTCGACGACATGTTCAGGGTCCTTTCGAAGTACCTCTACAATCAGCCCCGCGATGAGTCTTGGCTCGTGTTCCTCCCCACGCGGAGACTTGTCGAAAGGTACGCAGGCAACTATGGTGGAGTCTACATCCATGGCGGCCTTGACGGTTCGGAAGTCAACAAGATTCAGATGCGGGCCGAGCACGACAAGAATCTCAGGATCTTCGCCACCAATGTGATCGCTTCCTCAGTGAACATCTATGTGGACAATGTACTGATTTTCAACGATGTTATCGACAGCAAGGACAGGCTTGGTCAGAAGACGCTGAAGTACAAGAAGCTGGACAACAACTCTCTCCTGCAGATGATGGGCAGGATCGGCCGGTTCAAGCCAGGCCGCGCGGTCATCCTGACCGACACGCCAATTCCAGCCAAGATCGACCCCATACCAGTCCGCAAATCGCTCGAGGCCGAGACGCCATTTGACCTGGTGCTCCTCATGTCCAAGTACGGCCTCAAGCTCTCGGCGCTTGAGTTCATGTCAAGAGTGGACCACCGCGAGGTCGCATTCGCCGAGGACTGGCTCATCGGGATCGGAGCCATCAATCGCGGCAGCCACAAAGCCACCTGGAAGGGGATTCTGATGAGCGAAATCCCATACGAGCCAGACTTTGCTCACATGATCTCAAGCGCCCTGATCAAGAACGACCATGATATGGCCAGGTTCCTGCTTGCCAGCGGCGCCTTCGGCGATTCGCTCAACCACGCCTACAAATCAGACGCGGAAGGCATGGCACGCCATTTGTTGTACGGCTTTGATAGGACGAGTGAGCTCAACGTCAAGGCGCATCTACTGAAGAGTTACTCAGAGGACAGCGAGGGTAAGTTTCGGTCGAGGATGGCGTCGAGCGGTCTCTTCATCGGTTTCGTCGAAGAAGCCTGGAAGAACTACGAAGCGGCCAGGGAAGCGGTGAACGACCTGCTCCGCGAGGAGAAGCTGGAGCCGATTCCAAGGGAGGTCGTTGTCGATGCCGACCTGGCGAGGCTGAGGCCTTACCTAGAAGACAGTCTGTCATTCGAAAGGTTCGACTCAGATGAAGTCAATGAGCGCGACCTCACCGACATGGTCGTAGAGGGCCAATTCTACGCAAGAACCTTTACAATCAACTTCAGGCGGATATTCTTTGACATCGTTTCGGTGCTTCCACAGGGGGGGCATCGTCGTCAAAGCAGAAGACAGCACAACTATCAGGGCCGGCGTTACCGCGACACACAGCGCAGAAACCCTCGCCTTCGGTGAAACCGACGAATTAGGGAAGCGCTTGGCTGCGGAGCCTGCTTCTTGGGAACCTTGTCTCCCTAATGAAACGAAGGAGCGACCGGTAGTCTTGTTTGATTTTCTTGGTCACCAGAGAAGTCGTGAGATCAGCAGCCAAGACATCAAGGTCCCTTAGAACAGAGTCCCTCATCTCGGACACGTCTGTGTCTATGATCTCCATGAAATAATGGAACGTTCCCAAAGTTTCGTAGGCCTTGACGATTCTGGGATCAGTGCCGATAAGGTCGTTTAGTTTTCTGGCGTACCCAATCCCACGAACGGTCGTCGATCCGACATAGGCCTGGGCTCCGAGGCCCAGCTTCGACCAATCCACGTCAATTGCTGGCTTCATCACTCCCTCCTTTGACAGGATTCTGATTCGCTTCGCAACAGTACGCTGGTCGACGTGCAACGCCCGAGCGATCTCCTTGTACTTGGTTTCGGGATTCTGGACAAGCGCCTCGAGAAGTAAAAGGTCGAGTTCGTCCGCCTTGAATGTCTTATCCGAATCTTTCATAGCTGTTTCTGGCTCGAAGTTGTCGCGCTTAAGGATGTTCGTCGGTATGGAGTGAGGCTGAGGCTCCGGCCAAGTCATGTTGGATTGGTGGCTTGCTCCATTCGTTCAACCTTAAATTGAGACTCGCTTTTGCAGAATTTCTTGGCCGGACTTAGGGATAAACTCAGAGACGTTTCAGAAGGCAAAGCTGACCCACCCCCTATCATGATGACTTTGGGGATGAAATTTGTCCAATTCGGGGACGGGAAGGCGACCCTGAAAATGACTGTGGATAGGAAGTTCTACAACCCAATGGGAACGCTTCATGGAGGCGTAATGACAGACCTGGCAGACGCGTGCATGGGCATCGCGACAATGAGCACTTTGGGCGAGGATGAGACATTCACCACGCTGGAGCTCAAGATGAATTTCATCAGACCGGTCTTCGAAGACGAACTCACGGTGGAGGCCAGGGTACTCCATAGAGGGAGGAAGGTGGTTCTGGTAGAATCAGTGATAAAGAACCGTGAAGGAAAAGAAGTGGCCAGAGGTACCGCTACTCAAATGGTACTGCCGTCGACGAAATAGCGTTAACGCTGGCGTGGTTCGAATGTCGCCGCTAGCTTCTCCATCAGTGGGCGATATCTGGGATCGTCTCTGGCCTTGGCCAGGAGCGGGCAATACATCACATATGCGTATCGAAGAGTGTGTTGATCAAGCGCCCTGTTGATGTAAGCGAAGTATGAGTCGAGGTCTCCGAGAGCGTGGTGGATGAAGGCGATATCATTGAGGTTTGTGGCCCCCAACCACTTCTTCTCGATTTCTTGGATCACGTCAAGCGCTCCTTTTTTGTCGCCCACATAACCTGCGATGAAGCCTCTCATCCACGTGGCCCAGCGGTGAGTAGGATCCAGTCTCTCGACCTTCGAATGGAGCTCCTTCGCCCTTTCGATATCCCCCTTGTAGAGATAGTATTCAGTCATGGCCCTGTAAGTGCCGGCGGGGTAAGCCTGCATGGTCTTCTCCCAGTGCTGAAGGGCTTTGTCTTCCAATCCCAGGTAGAAATAGAACTGCCCAAGTCGCTCAATGTAGCGAGGCAGGACAGGGTCCAACCCATAGCATTTCTCCGCAGCTTTGATCCCGTCTTCTTTTTCACCTTTCAACAAGAGGACGTTGGACAGGACAAAGTAGGCCTCTGGAAGACTAGGATTCAGCGCGATCGCGCGGTTTGACTCGGCCTCGCAGTTTTGGATATCATCCTCTTGAAAGTCTACCCTTGCAAGTGAAACATGAGCCTCGGCCAATTCGGGATCTAGCCGCAGGGCCTTTCCCACGGAAATCTCTGCTTTCGGCGTGGCCTGTTCGTATGACTCATAGCCGTCTGATACGAGCTCTGTATAGCATTCAGCGATTAACGCATGGGCCTTGGCAAAGTTGGGATCGAGGGTTATCGCTCTTTCCAATGCTTCCAATGCATGTCTCATGGAGGATTCCGTCCTTTCTCGGATTAACTCCCTCCCCCTCAAATAGAAGGTGTAGGCCTCGGTGTTCTCTGTCGGCTTCCTTTCAATTACTCGTTTCTCATCTTCTATGAGACGGATCTTGAGTTCTCCCGCTACCTTCTCCGCGATTTCGGATTGGATGGCGAAGACATCTTCCAACTGCCTGTCGTAGTTCTGCGCCCAAAGATGACCTTCAGTTGCAGTGTCGATGAGTTGGGCGGTTATCCTAACCCTGTTGCCCGCCTTCCTGACGCTTCCCTCGATAATGACGCCTACTTCAAGTTCCTTTCCAATCTCTTTCACTTTCTTCGTCGTCCCTTTGTATCCCATCACAGACGTCCTAGCAATGACTGTAAGCTGCCTCACACCAGAGATCGAAGTGATGATTTCCTCTGTTATGCCGTCTGCGAAATATCCCTCCTCAGGGTCAGAACTCAGGTTTGTAAATGGAAGAATTGCTATGCGCTTCTTGTCCAAAACAGTCACAATAGCTTCTGGCCTCTCCCAAGGAAAGACCACCCTGAAGACCTCTACAGATTCCCCGACGTTCTTTAGCTCTTTCTTGCCCATGCTGAGAAGCTGAAAGTCAGACTTGTTCTTGACGTGGTCGTACACCTGTTCTGAAATGCAGACACCTCCGGGAGTTGCGAGTGGTTCGATTCTGGAGGCAATGTTGACTGCGTCTCCGTACACATCGCTCTGACTATGAATCACGTCCCCCAAGTGGACCCCTATGCGGAGAACTATCTTTCGGTCGATGGGGCGACCTGTGTTGAGTTCATGTAGGTACTGTTGCACCTCGAAGGCGCACCTGACAGCCTCGAGGGCACTTTCGAATTCGATGAGGAAGGCATCCCCGATTGTCTTGACCTCTCTCCCACCGTGCCTTGCAAGCGAAGGCCTGACGAGAGACCGCTGCTCTTCCAAGAGTTCCATGGCAGCTGCCTCATTCTTTTGCGTGAGGGATGTATAACCGACTATGTCGGTGAACATTATCGCAGCGAGTTTTCGTTCCCCTTCTGACAACTAGGCCTCCAACCGTTCGGCCTAATCAGGGGTTAAACCCTTTCATGGAAAATTGAGACTTCGAAAGGACTGCCACTACCGAAATCTGCAGACATTAGTTTCACCTAACTCTCCCGGTCAGAATTCACCTTCGAACAGAGACTTATGTAGCCAATTGTCTACGAAAGCCCTCATGGCAAGGTTCGTGCTAATCCCCGGCGCATGGTTGGGAGCCTGGGCCTGGAAAGAAGTGACTCCATTCCTTGAGAAAGAGAATCATTCTGCCTTTCCAGTCACCCTGACTGGAATGGGCGACAGGGTCCACCTCTCAACGAAAGATGTAGGCATGGAGACAGCCGTCCAGGACGTCCTGAATGTGATCAAGTACAATGACCTTGACGATTTCGTACTTGTGGGACATAGTTTTGCGGGCAAAGTGGCGGCTGTCGTGGCGGATCGCGTACACGAGAAGGTGCAGAAAGTCGTCTATGTTGACGCATTCCGACCAGAGAGGGTAAGAACACCGCAGGGCGCGTTCAATCCTGCCGGCGAGTTCGGGCCCCCGCCTCAGGGCAGTCATGCGATTCCCCTAACCGAGGAGATCATCGGCCGCATCGGAAAGGATGTCGTAGGCCCTAAGCGAGAATGGATGATGTCCCTGGCGACACCCTGGCCGATTAAGCTTGCCACCGACCCGATCACACTGTCAAAGAACTACGACGACGTGAAGGAGGCATACGTCTTCTGCAGTCTCAGTGGGGACCCTGTCGACGAAATCATCGCCGGGAAGTGGGGAAAACTGGAAGGCCCCTACAAAGTAACCGAAACAGGTCATTGGCCGATGATTACGAAACCTGAAGAGTTGGCCAAGGACTTGGCATCATTGGCCAAGTGATGGGCCATTCGGTAGGGGATAACCCCGGCCGGGAATCAGACTTGCAACTGCGAGCCTAGCACTTTCCTCTGTTCATCGCCCTGTGCAACTAGGTCCCTGGGGACGATCGCCTATGCCTCCACATTATCGCCAGCGCCGCGACCACCACGGCGAGCGACGCGACAAATCCGCCGACGGCAGCCACAGCCAGCTGGACGAGTGGGGCACTCGGGTTGCTGGTC
>DATDGE010000024.1:0-1989 GCA_036522255.1 Nitrososphaerales archaeon
AACGACGTCAGCATGTAGGACGCCCTTTCCACCTGCCTACCGCTCGCCTTCTCCCCCGCCTGGACGTTCCCGACCATCTTTTCCGTCCCCCAGGCTGTGTTGAGGGCCGGCGATAGGATAACCCCATCCGCGACTGTGGCAGCGAAAGCTTGGGTCTTCGGGGAAAGGGAGGCAATGAATATTGGGACTCCGCCTGTTTTGAAACCCAGAGTCAAGTCGTGCACGTGGAAGAACTCACCGTCAAACTGCACTTTCCCTCCTTCCCACACCATCTTCACGACCTGCACATACTCCTTTATGCGCCGAAGCGGCCTCGTCTTTTCCACAGGAAAAATCTGGTGGCCTATCAGGGGTATGGTTGGGAAGCTCCCTAGTCCGATCCCCAGGGTCACCCTCCCTCCAGACAGTTCTGACAATGTCGCAAACGTCGTCGCGGCTGTCACGGGATGCCTCGTGAATGTGTTGATTATCCCTGAACCGAGCCTGATTGACTTTGTAGCGCTGGCCATGGCCGAGAGATAGGTTACGACGTCCCGCTGAAACAGGCTTTCGTGCATCCACACCGAGTGATACCCCTTCTCCTCCGCGGTCGATGCGATGCGCACAGCATCTTGGACGCTCAGCACAGGGTTGAATCCTAGTGCGAGCCGCATACGAATGCCCTGCGCCCTTCACTCGCTTTAAGAGTTTGAGCCAAGACTGATGCGGAGCGGACCAAGTAGCTCTCTCAAGTCCTTCACCGCTTCGAGCTTCCACAATCGAAGAAGCATATCTCTTGCCTCCTTCCTGCCCAGGTGCCTCTGCGTCAGGCCGAGAAATTTCGCCTGGATGTCGTCCTTTGTCATTGGGTTCTTGGGATGTCCCTTCGGAAAATCGACCTGTGCTGCTGTGAGCCTCCCCCCTTTCTCCCTGACGGTGACCCTGTTGGGCATCCCACTGCGTGGATACTTCGAAGTGAACCCTGGTTCCTCGACGACCTTGATCTTTTTGATGAAGCGGAGCTTCGGAATGTCTGACAGATTCTTCTCGGAGTACGATCCGTTGTCAATCCTTCCATCAAGCAGGACACTGCCCACGATGAAAGGAAGGCTGTGGTCCGCACTCTCTTTTGTTTTGGGTGCCCACTTTTCCTTGCCCTTTCCAAGAATCGTGTATCCGGCCTCGTGGGTCTGGACAAGGACAGATTCAGCTTTTCCCAAGTCGACCACTTTCTTCCTGACATCCAACGCCGCCCAGATTGCAGACTGAGCGTGATATTCAGCTGGCCAATACTTGACGTACGTTTCGTTCACCTTGAACCTCCCCTTCCTCCCCCCGAATCCCTCGACTTTCATCTTGAATGGTCCAGAGACCTGCCGGAAGAAGCCCATTTCGCCTTCGAATATGGGGGCGGGGCCCGTCATCCCTTCCCTTGCCAGCATGGCCGCGAACACCGCGTTCCTGGCGGCGTTTGCGAATGAGGCCCCCTTCCACATCGACAGTTCTCCTGCCCTGACCTGCCTCATGGCGATGTGGCCGCTTAGGGCGAGGTTGACCGCGTGCGTGGCTTGTCGCGAGCTTAGACCCATCAGCTTGGACGCGGCCAACGAAGACGACACAAGCCCGTAGTTGACATGGTCCCATCCCCTGTGTCTGAGGTCGGCCGCATCGCAAAGCCTGCACTGAATCTCATAGGCGACGATTGCAGCGGCAATCAGGTCGCTCCCGGTCGACCATTCTGCTTCGGCGACCGCCAGGCAAGGCGCCAGGTTGTCGCTGGGGTGCGCAGGTTCCTTTGAAAGGTAGGTGTCGTTGAAATCAAAGTAGCGCACCATGAGCCCATTGACGAAGGTGGCCAATTCCGGGGACGAGCCCGAATCGGAGCCGAGGATTGTTGAATTCCCGTCGCTCCTTAGTTGACGGACTGTCTCCCTCGCAATCTTGACAGGTTCCTCGCGTGACGCCCCGATCGCGCATCCAATGGAGTCGATGATTCGCGCCTTCATCTGC
>DATDGE010000025.1:0-4212 GCA_036522255.1 Nitrososphaerales archaeon
CACACGCCCTTCGTTTGAAATGGGGACGACCATCTCGGACTTCGTCGAAATAAAGCATTGAAGATACCGGGGGTCCTTGCTTACGTCCGATACGATTTCGGTCTTTCCCGCCTTCGCGGCGAATCCGCACACTCCCTTGCCAATCGGGATCCTGACATGTTCAGTCGCAGCAGGCCCTGCCCAGGCGTCGAGGACAAGGTCGTTTCCCTCGACGACGTAGATCCCCACCCATGAGTAGGTCGGGACGGTTGAGTTGAGAAGCTTGACCACGGCGTCTCTTGCTTGTTTTCCCCTATGGGACCCCATGGCGGAGTCCATACGCACAAGGAACTCCTTGGCCTGCTCTCTGCTGAGCCGAGCGGTGGTGCCTTTCAAAGACCCGACGCGCTGCTGCCGGAGTTATTTATCTCCAACTCTGCTCGTAGCCCCGTTTTCGAACATGAATCTGTATGACAACCCCGCAAGCAACGCTCCTACCATGGGACCGACAGCGTAGATGAACCAGTAACCCGGGTAGAAACCGGCTGCGACCATGGGGCCGAAAGCTCTGGCAGGGTTCATTGCCGCTCCAGTAAGGTTTCCCGCGACGAGGACGTCCGCGAGGACGGCCAGACCGACTCCTAGGCCTCCAATGCGAGGTGCCCTGAGGTCAACAGCTGTACCATAGACCGCAATTACCAAAACAAAAGTGAGGAGAGCCTCGATTGCGATTCCCTGCCAGACGCTCAGGGCGTCGTTGAGTGTGGGAGCGCCCCAATGTACAGGGTTCCCGAGGGCCGAGGGAAACGAAACGACGAGTGCGAATCCGGCAGCAGTAGCTCCAACCAGCTGGGCTAGCACGTATGGAACGACGTCTCTGGAAGGGAGCTTCTTCCCTGCCCAGAGCCCCAGAGTGACCGCAGGATTCAGGACCCCTCCGGATATTGCCATCGTCGCCGAAACGGCCATGGCAAGGCCGAGGCCATTCGCGAGGGCTGCGGCCAACAATTGAACTCCTGGGTCAGGTTTGACGAGGCTCGCCGCGCCTACCGCCGAGCCCGCTCCGACAACCACGAAAACGAAGGTACCGAGAACCTCGGCGAGGAGCTTCTTGGGTAGGCTTGAAGCTGTTGACAATCGGTATCGGCTGTTTCCAAATGAGAAGACCACTTAAGATTTCTCGGGAGAGATTATGGGCTTTAGGAGTCATGCGCTTCATCGCACGATAATTCTTATAAACCATTGGTTGTATACCCGTTTCTGGTATGTCAGCAACTGGTACACCCGTCATTATTCTGAAGGAAGGTTCTGGAGAGTCGAGGGGGAGAGAGGCTCAGAGGAACAATATCGCAGCCGCGAAGCTGATCGCTGAAGTGGTCAGGACGTCCCTAGGGCCGAGAGGGATGGACAAGATGCTGGTAGATTCGATGGGTGATGTGACGATAACCAACGACGGCGCGACGATGCTGAAGGAACTGGATGTCCAGCATCCGGCCGCCAAGATGATGGTGGAGATAAGCAAGGCAACTGACAATGAAGTAGGCGATGGGACAACTTCTGCGGTCGTGCTGGCGGGGGCTCTGCTTGAGAAGGCTGAGGAACTGATAGACAAAGAAGTGCACCCGGTGGTCGTGGTAGACGGATATTCCAGGGCGTCGGAGAAGGCTACGAAGATTCTCGAAGAGATTGCTGAGAAGATCGACCCTGAGAACAGGACGGACATCCTCAAGGTGGCCAACACAAGCATGCTGACGAAGCTCGTGAACGAGGACTCGCCACACCTTTCTGGCATCGTGGTCGATTCAGTCCTAGCCGTCGCCGAGAAGAGAGATGGAGGATTCAAGGTCGACATCGACAATGTGAAGGTGGAGAAGAAACCGGGAGGCGCCTTGACCGACACCAAGATGATCAAGGGCATCGTCCTTGACAAAGAGGTCGTCCATTCTGGGATGCCGAGAAAGGTCGACGAGGCGAAAATCGCGCTTGTAAACTCAGCCCTCGAGATAGAGAAGACTGAGTTCTCTGCGGAGATTCGGATCAACGACCCGCAGCAGATGCAACAATTCATGGACGAAGAGAGCAGCATACTGAAGGGGATGGTCGAGAAGGTTTCGAAGTCCGGCGCCAACGTCCTCATAACTCAAAAGGGGATAGACGACCTTGCACAGCACTTCCTTGCAAAGGCAGGAGTGTTGGCTGTCCGCAGGGTGAAGGAGAGTGATATGACGAAACTCGCGAAGGCTACAGGAGCAAGAATCGTCACGAACCTTGACGACCTAACTTCGAAGGACCTGGGGTACGCCAAGATGGTTGAGGAGAGGAAGCTCGAGGACGACAAATGGGTATTCGTCGAAGGATGCAAGAATCCGAAGGCCGTGACGATACTCGTCAGAGGAGGAACCCAGAGGATAGTCGACGAAGCCGAGCGTGCCCTTCACGACGCGCTGATGGTGACGAAAGACGTGGTCGAGCTCCCTGCGGTGGTCGCCGGCGGTGGGGCTCCCGAAGAGGAGGTCTCAATCCAGATCAGGAACTGGGCGCAGAAGCTGTCGGGGCGTGAGCAGCTCGCGGCTCTGAAGTTCGCTGATGCAATGGAAAGCGTCCCGATGACTTTGGCGGAGAACGCAGGGATGGACCCGATAGACACACAGGTAGACATGAGGGCAAGGCACGGAAAAGGCGAGAAGTGGTTCGGGGTTGATGCGCTCAACGGAAAGGTTGCCGACATGTACGCGAAGTCGGTGTGGGAGCCATTGGCAGTGAAGCTACAGATACTGCGCGCGGCCACAGAGGCGGCGTGCATGATACTGAGGATCGACGATGTCATAGCCGCCAGCAAGACGAGGGCTCCACCGATGCCTCCGGGAGGCGGAGGCATGGGCGGGATGGGCGGAATGCCCCCGATGTGATAGGCTAAGCCACCTCAAACGAGTGCGACTTCCGGGAAGCTCTTGCCCGACTTCGACGCTTTGTCGAAGATCATGCTTGCGACGGCGACGTCCTCGAGGGCGACTCCTCCCGACTTGAACAGAGTCTTGCCTCTAGGTCTGACTTTTCCCCCCACGACATCCTTCAGCTCTAGCGCAATATCCCAGGAGAAACTTCCTGCCTGTTCAGCCTGGATGAGGTCGCCGTATTCGACCTTGGCCTGGGCGAGGTCGTCAACCGCGATTGTCCCGAAATGGCCCACCGCCTCAGGCACGATCTCTGCATGCTCTGGGTTGTTCCCGCCGCAGAGGTTCAGATGCTCAACCTCGTTCAACGACCTGTCGTCAAGGAATGGCTCCGTCGAGGAAGTAATCGCGCAAGCCACCTGGGCCCCGTCGGCTGCGCGCCCGGGGGATTCGAAAGCCTTCGCCCTGAAACCGAGCTCGATGAGTCTTCGCGCGAACTCTTCTCTGTGTGCATCGTTGGGGCTCCAGACCTTCACTTCCTCCACCGATGTTACTGCACTGACGGCGAGGACCTGAGTCAACGCTTGCTTCCCGGAACCGAAGAGTGCCAGGGTCGCCGAGGGTTTGCCGTACATGTGCTTCGTCGCGACCCCGGAAACCGCCCCTGTCCGGAACCTGCCGAGGTGGTCCGCTCCCATCACAGCCAACGGGGCGGAGTCTGCCGAATCGAACAGGATGACGACGAACTTCGTGCCTGACTTGGATGACATGTAGGCCTTGAGCCCGCCTCTTCCGAGGTATGAGAGAGAGGCGTGCATGACGTTCAGAACGGAGACCGACCCTCTCGACCTGGTGCGCATGAAGTTCGTAGCTTCGCCTAGGGCCTCCCTCCGGAATGCCTCTTCGACTGTCTGGACCACCTCTTTCATGTCAAGGAGATTCTGGACGTCCCGTTCGGACAACAACAGTGTCAATGCGGCTTGGGTTCGGCTTCCTTGGGTTCTGCTTCCTTTGCTTCTGTCCCAGGCTTCCCCCAACGACCGACTTTCGGCACACCCTTCGTTCTGAATAGGGCCATCCCCTGTTGGTAGCGCTGAAGCTCGACTTCCAGGAACCTTATGTCGCTTATGAGTGCTGCAACTTCTTTCGCCTTCCCTTTCTTGTCTGTCAGGTCAGCGAGCTTCGCCTTTTTCTCATCGATCATCTGGGAGAGAAGTTGTTCGTATTCGGTGGCCATCACGAACCAGTCACGGCGGACTGCCGAAACTATAAAGGCGTTATCGGCGGGTTTGTGGCATGCGGCCGCAACTCCTCGTCGGGGGGCTTTTGGTCGGGGTCA
>DATDGE010000026.1:0-8964 GCA_036522255.1 Nitrososphaerales archaeon
CAACTTTCCTAAACGCGACGAAACAGTCGCCTGGGCAGAATCCAGCGCGGTTGTCTTCGCCAACTCAGTCATAGGGTGTAGGTCAAACAAGATCACGGCTGGGATGGACGTGGCATGCGCCATCCTTGGTCAGACCCCGAAGTTCGGGATGCTGATCGACGAGAACCGACCGGCAAGGATTGCTTTCAGGGTCGCGCTCGACCTCCTCTCCGACCTCGACTACCGGTCCCTGGGGTTCTTCGTAGGCAGAAAAGCAGGCTCGCGCGTCCCAGCGCTCGTCGGACTTCCTCAAGAATCGACTTCCGACGACATCAAACACCTTGGAGCCGCTGCCGCAGCAGCGGGCCCGATCACAATGATCCATTATCTTGGCGTCACTCCGGGGTCAGGGACGCTTGGGGAAGCGACCGGGGGCGCCAAAGTGGAGGAGGTGGAGGTGACAAGGGCTGACTTGGACGAGGTCGAAACGGACCTGAATCAGACGTCCGAGCGGCCGGACCTGGTCGCCTTCGGGGTCCCACATCTCTCTGTCAACGAGCTAGGCCGGCTGGCAAAGATGCTCGAAGGGAGAATGCTCAGACCTGGAGTGCGGATGTACGCCTACACATCGTCCCAGGCCTTCGACATGGCTGGAAGGACCGGGATCACCTCTATGATAGAGGCCTCCGGTGCAAGGATATCCCAAAGCACCGATGCCGAAATCTCTCCCTTGAAGCGGCTGGGCTTCAACGTCGTCGCCACAAACTCGGCAAAACTCGCCGAGATCGTCTCATCCGAGGGCGAGATCAAGATGCGATACGTCCCAATGGAAGACATAATCGAGGAGGTAACCAATTGAGCCATGACGCCCTGAAGGGTAGGGGTCTGGTCCCCGGCCGGGCCGAAGGCGAAGCAGTGGTGTCGAATGAGGCGTTCACATTTGCCCATGGAGTCGACCCTGCAACCGGGAAGGTCACCGACGTAAGGAGCGATGTCAAGGGTTCAGAGGTGAAGGGCAAGGTTCTGTTCTACCCATTCGGGAAAGGTTCCACCACGGCGTCCGCTTGGTTTCTTGAGACCGTCCGTCTCGGGAATAACCCAGTCGCCCTGGTGACCGAAGGGGTTGACCTTTCCGCCGTCATCGGGTCTGTCATGGCCAGGCTTGTCTACGGAAAAGAAATACCAGTCATCTCAGGGATCCAGAGGAACATCTACTCGGCAGTCAAGCCGGGAGCCAAGGTTTCGGTTGACGGGGGCTCTGGGGAGGTGCGGGTATCAAGTTGAAGAGATTGCTCCGGGATAAGAAGCTCTTCTTGTTCGACCTGGATGGGGTGTTTTACAAAGGAAAGGAGAGCAGGGTCAAGATAGGCGGGACCAAGGCCGTCGAGGCCATCAAGGCCCGTGGCAAGAAGCTCTTCATCCTTACCAACAACTCGACCGATACCGTCGAGACAGTCCATTCTCGCCTTCAGGAATTCGCGATACCGGTGAAAAAGGAAGAAATCCTGACCAGCAGTCTCCTTACCGCCGAATATCTTCGAGCCGGTCACGGTAGGGTCTCCTACTATCTCGTCGGCGAAGAAGGCCTCGACATAGAGATGAAAAGGTGCGGCCACCGCAGGACCGAAGGCGAGAAAGCAGAATTCGTTGTCGTGGGCCTCGACCGGAAGATAACCTACGAAAAGCTCGACCATGCCGCAAGACTCGCAAGAAATGGCGCGGGGTTAGTCGCCACTCACAACTCTCGGCTATACATGTACAAGACAGGCCCTGCCATCGCGACTGGACCTATTGTCAAGGCGATTGAGTATGCTAGCCAGAAGAGGGCGACGGTGGTGGGGAAGCCGTCACCCTTGATGTTCAGGATCGCGCTCGAAAGGGGAGGGTGCAAGAAGGAAGAGGCGGTGATGATCGGAGACCAGACGGACACTGACATCGCGGGCGCGGCGAAAGCAGGAGTGGATTCGATTCTAGTAACAAGCGGTGTCGACCAGAGTGCCGGGGACTTTCACACCATCGCCACGCTCTCCAATGTCGACGACATGGTCGCGCTCCTCTGAACCGACGGTAGCCTAACTCGAGTGTTTCTTCACGAACGCCGGGTCAACGGATATCCCCAGACCGTAGCCACGCGGGACCCCGATCTTTCCGCTCCGAGGCGCCTCAAGTCCGACCGCGAGTTCTGACTGAAGAGGGTTCGGGAAAGGATTGAACTCGACCCCCACCGAGGCACGAGCCGAGGCTGCGTGCAGGGAGGCCGCCAGTGAAATGACTGAGTTCATACCTGTCATAGGAGAAAACGCCAAGCCTCGCGCGCCGCCCTTTTCCGCCACATTCATCTCGACTGCAACCCCGCCGCACCTACTCACGCTTGGTTCAAGGACTCCGACAAGCTTCTCTTCGATGGGCCTGTCGAAATCACCCGCGAACCAGCTCTCCCCGGCTCCTATCCTTACCTTCGAACCCTTGAGGGCGGTGTACCCCTCCCAATCGTCCGAGAGAAGTGGTTCCTCGAACCATGCCAGGTCGAAGTCGGAAAAGGCTGCCGCTGCTTTCAGAGCGTTCTTCGCGTCGTAGGCCCCGTTGGCGTCCGCCACAAGCACCCCCTCTGGCCATGCCCTCCTGACCGCTGCCAAGGTTCGCACGTCCTCGTCGACCCCGAAACCGATCTTGATCTTTGCGCCCGCCAACTCCTTTGCCCGCACCAGCTCGACCTGCGAAGCGATGGACCCCCGAGACGCGAACAGGGACCCTGCAAAGACTCCGACCTCCGGCGTCGGATTTACCGAAAAGAAGCTGTTAAGCGGTCTCCGCAAGACCTTCCCCAGGCAGTCGTACAGAGCGATTTCTATTCCGCTGAGCGCTTCAACGGAGATTCCTCTTGTATGTCCTCGAACTCGGAGTTCTTTCCAGACCTGATTCCAAGCTGTTTCCACATCGAGATATTCACGACCCGCCAGCGCTTTCCCAAGATATCGCACCATGAGGGCAGTGGCCGCAGGGTCGAACCTTGTCATCGCCTCTCCCCATCCCTCGACGCCGTCGCAGACGGCCTTTACGAGGACGGTCTGGAAGTGCGAGTACCTGAAGGTCCCTCCTTTGAGGTCTTCTTCCGCCTTTATTGAGATTGGGAAGGCCTCCAGTGCCTCGACCTTCAACATAACCGGAGCGCTCGGGGCAACCTTAAATTGATTGGCTCCTCCGCTTTTTTCGAACTTGCAACACTCATCATCGAAGGGACTGGCGAAGTGTGCCATCTGCGGAAAGGTCGAGGAACAGCCAGGTACCTTCCCCCTGGTCGTTGGAGTCGGCAGGGTCTGCCTCGCCGACGGGATGACCAAGGTGAAATGTGAAGTCTGTGGAGACGAGGTGAAGTTGCTCACATCTTCCCGACTCCAGGGCAGGGCCCTTTGCCTGAAGGATTACATGAAGGAGGTCGAAAAGTTCCGTCAACACTTGGTCCAAGGTTTCGACGAGGACGTTGAACCCGCCACAACTATCTTGGAACGTGCGTACAAAGAGGCGCCCGAGGGCTATACCCTACTGGCGGTCCGCCGAGGGAGGAACTCGACTCACGTGTGGGAAGCCGAGTACGAGAAGACTGAGATTTTTCAAATGAGATGTAGTTAGACCCTTGCACTCAACAACTTTTCACATCATTTCTTAAACTCCCGCAAGAGGGAATGCAGCACTGTAAAGTCAATGGCCAACGTGGAGATGCTCGTCCTTAACAGACTCCTCCAGGAAATAGAAGACCTGAAACTTGGCCTGGACCCCAGCATACTATCAGGCTGGTATCAGAAGGTCGCCAGCGACGCAAGGTCCGAAGCCCCAAGTCATCTGACAGAATCCATCGGCGTTGTCCAGGATCCGATTCTCCCAATGAAGTTCGAATTCAAGACTTCAAGGCGGGCCATCAAATATGTCATCGAAGCCATCGAGAGGAACCTTGACCAGATGCCCATGGCCACGAGGCTCTACTTCCAGAAGCTGGCAGAACTCATTCAGGCCGAGGCCCTCCGCTAGGCTTCGTAGACCCTTCCAAAACAAAAGCGACGACTGGCTTTAAACACGGCCACAAAAGGACCTGACCAGGCTTGACTCTTCCTTCGTACGACATAGTAGTAGACTTCGTAAGCGAGGGGGAAGTGGCAAACCTCATTCGAGGGTACGTGGAGGTCAAGGGGAACAAGGTCAGATTCTCGGGAGTCGCCTACGGAAGATTCGGGGGGCAAAACTTCTTGCCTCAGTTTTCGAAGGCAGCCAAAGGAAAGCTAGAGACTTTGACCGGGGATTTTCCGAAATTTGAGGAGGACCTCCAGCTGAGGCTTGTCAGGGGCGACTTCGAGGCTAGGCCTGGAAAGGATGAGCATCATCATCACCATCACCTTGGCGAAGAGCACAAAGACCACGAAGAGGGTCAGAGTTGAATCTGCTGGTTGGCGGAACTGGTTTCATAGGAGGTCATGTTGTAGAATACTTGTTCCAGCAGGGGGAGATTTCAAAAGGAATCTTCAGGAAGGGCTCGCACCTCAAGATAATGGATTCAAGCGGGGTCCAGGGATTGGAAGCAGACGTGCTGGACCACCACTCTCTTCACGAAGCCATGGAGGGAGTTGACACCGTGTACAACATGGCATCGCCCATGCCCGGGTCAGACGCCGACTTTCAGAGGTTTAACACCGAGGGTATCCTCAATCTACTTGAAGTGGCCAAAGAGTCGAAGGTGAAGACTTTCGTTCACCTGAGCACCCTGGATGTCTATGGATTCGGGGCGAAGGAGGTCGACGAAGCGACGGCCTTCAACCCCTCAGATGATTACCAGAAGTCGAAAGCCGAAGCCGAGAGGCTGCTCATGGAATTCTCCAAAAGAAACAAGGAACCCAGAATATCGATAATCCGGTCGGCCAAGGCGATCGGCTCAAGGGATGAAAGCCTGGTGGTCCCGGTCCTTCGGATGGTTGATTCAGGCGCGGTCACGATCCCCTCTACCAGGGCCATGTCATTCTCACATCCCAAGGATATCGCCCAGGCCATGTACAAAACGGCGACAGGGCCCTCGGGTGAAGGGGCTGTCTACTTGGTGAAATCATTCGACTCGACCCCCGAAGAACTCGCTCGCGCCATGGTCGATGCGCTGGGAGCCAAGGTCAATGTCAAGAAACAGGGGGTCTTCTCTTCTTCCTCATTGCCCAAATACACCGCCGAACAACTAAAGTCTTCAATTAGAATAGAAACACAAACCTCATGGAAGGGTTTGGGGTATTCCCCTCAGTTCGATTTGAAGGGCACATCAGAGGAGATCGCTGCTTGGTACAAAAAAGAACCCTGGGTCACCGAAAACGCCTAGCCATCTCGCAAATCCTTCGGGAGATGCGGCGGATGGTCTACGGTTCCGTCGACAAGCGGGCGACCGCGTTGGCACAACTCCAGGAAGCTGAAGGAGGGGATCCCTTTCGAATCCTGATCGGGACCATCCTATCCCACAGAACACGTGATGAAAACACGACTAAGGCGACTGAAAACCTGTTTTCAAAATACAAAACTGCTTCCCAGCTCGCGACAGCGGACCCAGAAGTCGTTCGCCGTCTCATAAGGCCGTCAGGTTTTTACAACATGAAGACGAAAAACATCATGATCGCGTCAAAACAATTGGTTGACGATTTCGGGGGAGAAGTCCCCGACAACGAGGAGGACCTTTTGAAGCTGCATTCTGTCGGGAGGAAAACAGCGAATTGTGTGCTTGTCTACGCCTTCAACAAGCCGGCGATACCAGTCGACACGCACGTGCATAGAATATCCAACCGTCTCGGGTTGGTGAACACAAAGAAGCCAGAGGAGACAGAGGCGGAACTTGTCCGTCGCATCCCCAAACGATACTGGCTGGAAGTGAACGACCTGTTCGTAAGGTTCGGCCAAACCACTTGCAAGCCAATCGGCCCTCATTGCGCGAGCTGCAGCCTGTCGAGAGCGTGCCCGTACTACAAGACGGTCGTGGCTCCCAAGCACAAAGCTTCTTAGCCCGTGGTCAGCGCCCCTGAAGTGTGCCTAGCTTTGAGGAAGCGAAACGGAAGGTCGCGGAACTCGTTGTCGCCAAGGGCTTCGGAAATTCACCGAATGACATTGCAAAAAAGCTCCTGTTCGCCTTTATCGAACTGGGGGAGGCAGGCGACTCCTGGAAGAAAGGTAAGCCAAGCGACGAAACCATCGAGGAGCTGGTGGACGTGATTTTCTACGTACTCGACGCATCCAGACTAATCGCGCCTGAAGCAAACATGGACGAGGTCTTTGAGAAGAAGTGGGAGAAGAACATGTCAAGGGCGTTCAGGTACGGCGAAGGCTTCAGGGAAAAGAAGCTCGAAACAGCCTAGGGCGTTCTGACCCATATGACGCTTTTATCGGCGTGGCAGACATAACCTTCGTAGCCAAGCCCCTTCTCGTATGTCACCTCTTCAGTTCTGTTCATGGGACCGCCGCACCGGGTGCACTTTTGGTCTGACTGATGCTGTTCAATCTTCTCCCAGTTCACCATGAAATACGTCAGGAACATTGGTGAGACGTTCGACTTCATTCTAGAATTTCCCTTCAGCCCAGACGTTCAATTTTGAGTCGACTGGTCTCTTCCGATAGAAAAGCATGTGCCTCGCGCCGAGACGGTTAAAGAGCCCGTACTTGGCCCAAGCTCCCGAATTGGAGGCCCTGTTTCAGGCTTCGGTGGACGAAGTAGACCGCCTCATAGGCATTGAGAAGCGCGAGCTCAAGATCCTTGAGGACGCCGACGCGGCCGCCAGCGAGCTTCTGGTCTCAGAATTCGAAAAGTACGTCGAGAGGAAGTACAACCCCCAGGTCCCTGAAGTGCTCAAGCGGCACGATTTGATGGGGGTGCCGATAGATGAGAAGTACGGGGGGAGAGGCGCAAGGCAGCTTGTTGAGGCACTCTTCCTAGAACGGATGGGTCAGACGGGAATGGGCGTCATAACGTTCGCAGACGTCCACCAATGCCTTGGGAGCATGAGCATCCAGGATTGGGGGACAGAGGAACAGAAGCAGCTGTATCTTCCTAGGGCGGCCAAGGGTGACGCGGTCCTTGCCTACGGTCTTACAGAGCCAGAAGCAGGCTCGGACCCGGCATCCCTCAAGACTACCTACAGGAAAGAGGGAGCCGGTTTCAGTCTCTCGGGGTCCAAGTACCTCATCTCCAACGGATCAGTCGCTACGAACATGATTGTCTTCGCTTATCCTGAAGGAGGCGGGGGACCAACTGCGTTTCTGCTCGACACCAAACAGAAAGGCTTCAGCGTCGACATGAGACTCGAAGAAAAGATGGGCCTCTTCACCTCTGACACGTCGATGCTCACCCTCGAGGATGCCTTCGTGTCAAAGGAGGATATCCTAGGGCAGGAGGGAAAGGGGTTCTCCGTAGCATATTCCGCACTGCTCAACGGGAGGATTGGGATAGGTTCTGGATGCGTGGGCGTGATGGAGGACTGCCTCAACCAGGTGAAGGAGAGGGTAACGTCGAGGGTCCAGCACGGCAAGGAAATTGGCAAGCACCAACTGATTCAGAAGCATGTCGCCTTCATCGAGTCAAGCCTCGAAGCTTGCCGGTGGCTCGTCTATCGGGCCGCGGTTAAGAAAGACGATTCCGAGAAGGAACCGAAGAGCCTGCCACTACGAGCGGATGCCGACCGACTGTCAGCCGTGGCCAAATACATGGCTTCTCGATGTGCGTTCGAATCTGCTGACAGGGCGGTCCAATGTTTTGGGGGGTTCGGTTATTCGATAATGTCCCCCGTCGCGAAACATTTCCTGGACACCCGCGTCGCCAGGATCTACGAAGGAACAGACGAGATAATGGAGCTGAAGATAGCTTCGTCAGTCCTCGGGAAGGGGTACGAGGCCTACAAGTGAAGCTCCACCTCGATGGCTCGACCTCCATCGACGCAGAGAAGGAGACCGTATTCAACAAACTCACCGATGTCAAATTCATAGCAGGAACTCTCCCTGATGCCGAAGACGTCAATATTGTTGACACCACCACCCTGGAGGCGAAGTTGAAGGTCAGAGTCGCCGTCGTTACCAGCACCCTCAAACTCCGCATGAGCATAGGGGAAACTTCGCCCCCGTCAAAGGCAAAGCTGGTGGCCGATGCTACAGGCAGCGGGAGTCATATGACGATAAGCAGCACTTTCGAGCTGACTGGGACCCGCCCTACAAATCTGAGTTGGAGCGCGGATGCTGAGATAACAGGAGTGATGGCGGGCCTCGGCTCTTCAATCTTGAAAGGGTTCGCAATGAAGAAGGTGGGCGAAATCTTCGATGGGATCACCAGAGCAGTCGAGGCGAATGCGCCGTGAGCAAGGAAGAGGGTTCGAGGGACCTTACCCAGGCAACCTACGAAGGAGCGGTTAAGGTCCTCAGGCGGAACGCGACGCAAAAGGGACTGCAGACCTCCCATGCCTATTACCACCAGATCTGGTCGAGAGACGCTTTCATCTCTTTCATGGGGGCAAACATGATACGAGACGATTCGCTTCTTCAGTCGGCCAGAACTACCATCGATACCTTCGCCCGGACCCGCTCTCCGCTTGGTCAGATCGCGAGCTTCTACGAACCGAGCACTGACTCGCCCGAATTCGGGTTTTCTGGGTCCACAGATTCGTCATGCTGGTATATCCTGGCACTTGGAAGCCTCTTTCAGGCCAGCAAGGATCAATCACTCCTTGAGGAGCCTCTGGCCGCCGCCATTGACGCCTCCACGTTTGTTCGCTATCAAGACGCCAACAATTCTTGGCTCATCGACTCGCCGCTCGGCGCTGACTGGATGGACGCGGCAATCCAGAGAACAGGCAAGACACTGTACAACAACATCCTCTTCCTTGGGGCGACGAAATGCCTAACGCGACTCGTCTCTACGGCTGGCAGGTCAGAACGGTCCGGTCTGCTGGACTACGAGTCGCTAAAGGAGCGTTTCACCGATGTATT
>DATDGE010000027.1:0-3135 GCA_036522255.1 Nitrososphaerales archaeon
CAAGAGGTCGTCGAGTTCCTCAAAGAACCGGCGAAGTTTGCCAACCTCGGCGCGCGCATCCCGCGCGGCGTCCTGATGGTCGGCCCGCCAGGCACCGGAAAGACGCTGCTCGCAAAGGCGGTCGCCACAGAGAGCAACGCGCACTTCATCCCGATATCAGGCCCCGAGATCATGAGCAAGTTCTACGGAGAGTCCGAGGCCAGGCTCCGCGAGATCTTCAAGGAGGCCAAGGAGAAGGCCCCGACCATCATATTCATCGACGAGATCGACTCGATCGCACCGAAGAGGGAGGAGGTCACAGGTGAGGTTGAGCGAAGGGTCGTCAGCCAGCTTCTTTCACTAATGGACGGGCTGGAAGCAAGAGGCAAGGTAATTGTGATCGCGGCGACCAACAGGCCGAACGCCATAGACCCCGCGCTGAGAAGGCCTGGCAGGTTCGACCGGGAAATCGAGATCAAAGTCCCAGACAAGCGCGGAAGGCTGGAGGTACTCCAGATCCACACGAGGCACATGCCGCTGGAACAGAACGACGACAAGCACGGCGTCGCTGAGATGATTGTCGATTTGGAGAAGCTCGCAGCCGTCACCCACGGCTTCGTCGGAGCCGACCTTGAGTACCTCTGCAAGGAGGCGGCCATGAAGACCCTGCGAAGGAACCTCCCTGACATCAAGCTCGAGGAAGACAGGCTAAGCCCGGAGACCCTCGACAAACTTATCGTGACGATGGAGGATTTCCAAGGCGCGCTAAAGGACGTGATGCCCTCGGCGATGCGCGAGGTCTACCTGGAGACACCGGACGTACAGTGGTCGGAGATCGGGGGCCTCGAAGGCGCCAAGAAGGAGCTTCAGGAAGCCGTCGAGTGGCCTCTGAAGTACCCGGACCTGTACGACAAGATCGGGTACACCATGCCGAAGGGGATAATGCTCTACGGTCCGTCTGGAACGGGGAAGACTCTCCTGGCGAAAGCAGTAGCAACGGAGAGCGAAGCCAACTTCATCAGCGTCAGGGGGCCGGAGCTCCTGAGCAAGTGGGTCGGTGAATCCGAAAGGGGAATCAGAGAAGTCTTCCGGCGTGCAAGGCAGGCGTCGCCGTGCGTGATATTCTTCGATGAAGTCGATGCCCTCGCTCCCACAAGGGGAATGGGAGGGGACAGCATGGTGACCGAGCGAGTAGTCAGCCAACTGCTGACCGAGCTTGACGGCGTCCAGAGTCTGAATGGTGTGGTGGTTCTCGCAGCCACGAACAGGATAGACATCGTTGACCCAGCCCTACTCAGGGCCGGCAGATTCGACAAGCTCATTCTGATCCCGCTTCCAGACAAGGGAGCGAGAAAGGAGGTACTCAAGATACACACAAAGGGGGTTCCGATCGCCAAGGACGTGGACCTCGACAGGGTGGTGGAGATGACTGAAGGGTTCAGCGCGGCTGATATGGCGTCGCTCACGAACACCGCGGTATCAATAGTGCTCCAAGGCTTCATCTCGAAGTACCCGAAGCCAGATGATGCGAAGAAACACGTCGACGAGGCCATCGTCCTGATGGAACATTTCGTAGACGCGATAAAGAAGGCAAGGTCTTCGAGGGAGGGGAAGCCCATGGAAAAGGTAGCCGTCCCCTACTATCGATAGCGACAGGCCTAACTACATACGAGCCGCAACCGTAAGCTGAGCGTGGAGCAGGTCAGCATCATCGGCAGAGGCACTTGGCTGGACAAGGTCGCCTTCGAAACAATCGAAAGAGAGAAGAAACTCGGAAGAAATCTCGCGCTTGTCCGTGTTGAGAGCGGGCTAGGGGCATCGGGACTCCCTCATATCGGCAGCGTCGGGGACGCGATAAGGAGCTACGGAGTCAAGCTTGCGCTCGAGACCCTGGGTTACAAATCAGAGCTCATCGCCTACTCCGACGATTTTGACGGACTAAGAAAAGTCCCTGCCGGTTTCCCCTCCTGGTTGAAGGATTACATTTCCCACCCGGTCTCCCGGATCCCCGACCCCTTCGGATGTCATCAATCCTACGCGGAGCACGTCGGGTCCGTACTTCGGGATTCGCTTGACAGCCTCGGGATCGAATACAAGTTCCAGAGCGGCTCGGAGGCATACAAGTCCGGGGTGCTGAACGACCAGATACGCATGATTCTATCCCAGTCGGAGTCAGTGGGGAAAAAGATCAACGAGTTGGTCGGCCAGTCGAAGTATGAGCAGGCTCTCCCGTACACACCAGTCTGCGCAAATTGCGGGAGGATCTACATCACCCATTCGGTTTCCTTTGACCCGAAGAACGACACTGTCCATTACAAGTGCGAGGGGACCAAGCTCGGAGAGACGTTCGTGGAAGGGTGCGGACATGAAGGCGATGCCAAGGTATCGGAAGGGAACGGGAAGCTGATGTGGAAGGTTGAATTTGCCGCTCGGTGGGCGGCGTTTGACATCCGCTTCGAAGCCTACGGCAAGGAGCTGACCGATTCCGTCAAGGTCAACGATTGGGTGGCCGAGAACATCCTCGAGTACCCGCCACCTTACCATGCGAGGTACGAGCTCTTCCAGGACAAATCCGGAAGGAAGATTTCCAAGTCTGTGGGGAACCTGGTGACGCCCGCTGAATGGCTGGACTACGCCTCCCCGGAGAGTCTGCGGCTGCTGATGTACAAGAGAATAGTCGGGGCGAGGAGCGTTTCGCTGGACGACATTCCAGTTTACATGGACGACTTCGACGACCTCGAAGGGTACTACTTCTCAAAAAGAAAAGACTCCAACCAGATGAAGGATGCCAGGCTTCGAGGACTCTATGAGTACACGATGCTTCTGAAAATCCCGAATGCCAAGGGGGTTCACATCCCGTACCGCCTTCTTGCTCAGCTCGCGTCAGTCGCGCCTGAAAATTCGGTCGAGGAATTCGTGGTCAAGAGACTGGTAAGCTACGGAATGGTCTCCCAGGGCTCGGAGGACCTCTCAAGAAGCATTGAGTGGGCTGCCAGATGGACGACAAGGGAGGGAAGACGTCCGGTTGAACCGCCCCACCTAATTCCGAGCGCGAAGAAGGCAGTCGAAGAGTTCGCCAGGGCCCTCCCCGAGGCCAAGGACGGTGAAGCGATACAGAATGCCGCCTTCGAAGCCGCGAAGAAGAATGGACTGAAG
>DATDGE010000028.1:0-7847 GCA_036522255.1 Nitrososphaerales archaeon
CTTCAGGTCGTATATTCGGGCCCCGAATATAACGGAGGATGGTTAACGGGCCCGGTGGGATTTGAACCCACGACCTACAGCTCACTTCGCGTGAGTATAGAAGGCTGCCACGCTATCCGTACTTCGCTCACGGTATGGATCTGCGCTACGGGCCCGAGTGCCGTCGCCCCGAGGTTTCGACATAAGGCTTTCCCGCTCAATCGCTCTGATTTTGCCAGTTGAGAGATGAAGAAATCGGAAGGTTTTATCCTGCCAGAGCCGAATCGGGCGCCCTTGGCCGCAACCCAACAGCGGCTCTTTGGAACCAACGGGGTAAGGTTCGTCCCGGGAGTCTCCAACGACCTCGACTTCGCCATCAACCTTGGGGAGGCGATTGGCACATTCTTCGGGAGCGGCGAAATCCTGGTGGGCCAAGACGGGCGCATTTCAAGTCCCGCACTTTCGAATGCCGCAGTCTCAGGCCTGATGAGCTCAGGTCTTGACGTAGCCGAGGCCGGACTTGTCCCGACCCCTGCACTCCAATATGGTGTAAAGACGATGGGATTCAAAGGAGGGGTGATGGTTACCGCCTCTCACAATCCTCCTCAGTACAACGGACTCAAAGTCTCAGGTTCGGATGGCGTTGAGATCCCCCGCCTCGACGAGCAGCGGGTCGAGAAGATCTACTTCGAAAGGTCGCAGAACAAGGCGGACTGGAAGACAGTCGGGGTGGCGAGGCAGGAGCCATCGGTCGTCAGGAACTATCTGAAGGGGATCCTCTCCAGGGTCAACGCTAAGGCGATCGCTCAAAGGAAGTTCGTCATCGTCATGGACATCGGGAACGGGGCCCAGTCGGGGGCTGCGCCGTACCTCGTCGAGTCATTGGGATGCAAGGTCATTACACTAAACTCCGTGGTGGACGGGAGCTTCCCCGGAAGGGGACCTGAGCCGACTCCCGACACATTGAAGGACCTCTCAGCTGCTGTGAAATCGGTTGGCGCCGACCTGGGCGTGGCCTACGACGGGGACGGGGACAGGTCGATGTTCTGCGACGAGAATGGCCGGGTCCTTTGGGGAGACCAGAGCGGCTGCCTCCTGGCCGATTTCGTGCTGGAAAAGCATCCGGGAGGGACCATCGTCACGTCCATCGCTTCGAGCCAAGCCATCGAGACTGTCACCAAGAGGCATGGGGCAAAGGTCCTGAGGACCAGGGTAGGGAGCGTCGAAATCGCCAGGACCATCCTGGAAAGGAACGCCGTCTTTGGTTTCGAAGAGAACGGCGGCTGCATATACCAGCCGCATATCCCCGTCCGCGACGGAGGCATGACGACGGCCCTGATGCTCGAATGTCTTGCGGCCAGGGGGATGTCCTTCTCCAAGGCTCTCTCCTTCGTGGTCCCGAAGTTCTTCCAGGCCAAGACAAAGCTCGAGGTCAACCGAAAGAAGGTCGACGCAGTGATGAGGACCATCGAGAGGCAGGCGAAGGGTGAGGTCGAGAGGGTCGACGGGGTCAAAGTCTGGACCGACGAGAAATCCTGGGTCCTCGTCAGGCCGAGCGGTACCGAGCCGATTGTGAGAATATTCGCCGAGTCGGACACTCAGGAGAAGGCGGACCAGCTCCTGAAGAAATTCGGCAAAATCGTGAAAACAGCTTCAGCGTAGATGCGTCCAGCCTTCATCGCGTATGGGCCTGCTGGAGCCCTTGGCTCGCAACTCGACCCGCCCTTTCCTCGACGTCGCCCTCCCAACTTCGATCAGCTCTCCGCCTGCTTTCCTGACCACCTTCGCCGCCGATGAGAGCTTTGACCCCTTGACGGTCCCGACGATCACATACTCCTCGCCACCTTCCAGAACCAGTTCCTCGGTGCTCAGTCCGTTCATCCTTGCGAACTTGTCTACCCCCGGCCCGACGGGCAGCGCGCTCAATTCGAACCCGACCCTACTTTCCTTGGCCAGTGTATGGATGCTCCTGGCGAGGCCGTCGCTCGAGTCCATGGCCGACGTGAGATAGGGGGCCAGGGCAAGGCCCACTTCCAAGTTCGGGGTCGGGTGGAGAACACTTGCTTGGGCCTTTTCGGAGAACCTCGCATCGGCCGATGCCCCTCCAATCAGGATTTTCAGGCCCGCCGCCGTGTATCCGAAGGGGCCCGTCACTACGACCTTGTCTCCTGGCGAAGCTCCGTCTCGTGTAACCAACTTCCTTGCGAACCCCACCATCGCGCAGTCTATGATGAGCTCGCCCGATTCGTTTGTGTCCCCTCCCACCAGGTGAGTCCCCCACTCGCGCTCCGCGTCACCGAGGCCCAATGCCAGCTCCTCCACCTGCTCCTGGGTCACCCCCTTCTTCAGACCCAGGGAGATGAGGAACGAATCTGGTCTTGCTCCCTTCGCTGCGAAGTCGCTTACGCACATCGCAACTGCCTTGCGAGCAGCCTGTCTGTAGGTCATCCCCATTGGTACGTCCGTTCCTTCGACCAGCATGTCGACCTTCGCGACAAGTTTCCCTGGCCCGACGGGGATCAGTGCAACGTCATCCCCGACTCTTGTGTATCCCCTGGGGACCTTTCCTGCCCTGCCGATTATCGATTCAATGACGCTGATTTCGTCGGGCGTGCTACCCGCTCAGCTCCCTGAGTTTTTTGGCGAACGACTTCACGATCTGCCCGGCGGCGTCGGATGTCCGGGCCTCGGCCGAAACCCTGACGACGTTCTCAGTCCCTGAAGGCCTCACCAGGACCCACGAGTGTCCAGGCAGAATCAGCTTGAACCCATCCGTCAGGTCCGCTTCGTCGTATTTGCTTCCCAGCTTCTTTATCCCCTTCTGCACTTTGTTCCTCGACATCTCCATCGCCACTCTCTCCTGCTGGTAGGCTGGGACAGAATCGTAGAAACTCCTTCCACTCCGCTTCAGCGCCCTTATGATCGCCAGGGATGCAAGCATCGAATCTCTGCAGTAGTTGAATGCGCCGTCGATCAGTCCTCCGCTGCTCCCCTCGCCCCCCAATCTTGCCTCCTTCTCTTTCATCAGCGTGACAACATTGGCCTCCCCTACCTTGGACCTGAACACTTCGCCCCCTGCCTTCCTTGCCACATCATCTATCGCCTGCGTTGTGTCTAGAGAGACAACCACCTTCCTTTCCCGTGTCTCTGCGAGCATCTCGGACAGGGCAAGGGTCAGCATATGGTCCCCCGTCCTCTTCTTCCCCGATGAGTCGACGATTACAAGCCTGTCCCCATCACAATCGAACCCAAGGCCTAGGTCCGACCCCTTCTCCTTGACGACCTTCCGCAGAAGGGCAAGGTCATCAGCAACTGGGTCTATCCTCCGGTTGAATATTCCGTAGCTGTCGTTCACCGAAGTTACCTCGCATCCGAGTCGCGTCAAGAGCGGGACCGCATGGGCAATCGCCGCTCCTCCTCCCAAATCCAGTGCTACTTTGACGCCTTCACACGACCCTGGACCGAACCTCTCCAACAGGTCTGCGACGTAAGACGGATTGCGACCTTCTCTTATCGACCCGGCCCTGAATTCTCCAACCCGTCCAGATGTCCCTACCACGGCGTCAAACGTCTCTTTTCCTATTCCGGCTCCGTCGACCACGAACTTCAGACCGTTGAACTCCGGCTCGTTATGCGAAGCTGTGACCATCACAGCCGGTCTCTGCCTTAGCCTGCTCTCCCGGAAAAGAGCCGGGGTCGAGATTATCCCGTAATCCAGCACCGTGGATCCCAGGGACGACAGACCCGCAGCCACTGCTTTGCTCATGGCGGGGCCGGTGGACCTCGAGTCCCTTGCGAGGAGGTACTCTCGGGAGCCAGTCGCATTCCCAAAGTTTGTCGCGAACTTTGACACTTCGGCTAGGCTGAGGTCACTGTTTAGAATCCCTCTGATGCCGCTCAGCGAAGCTATCAAATCGACCGCTCCCCTTTCCCGGCTGGAGCTCAGATAAAGTAAAGGGATTCAGCTCGCCCAAGAACACATGTGAACCAATCTTCACCGCGGCAGTATGTCTTTTTGAGTTCCTCTCTTTTGATTTGCAAAGGCCTCAAAAGTAAAAGTTGCGGGTAAAGTCATTCCGAGTCCAAAGAAACGCAAAGATTGGGGAGTACAAGCTCACCGAGGTCTTTGCAGGCCTCGAGGCTTCTTCTGCGCTCGCCAAAGTCTTCGGCTCGAAGAGTCAGATGACGAAAATTGTTAAGCATCTGAAGCTCAGAGTCGAACCCCACGACTCGGGTCTCTGGCTCGACAGGGACACAGGGACGATCTGCATCGGCTCAAAGCACCTCACTTCGGCAAAGAGCAACTTTCTCTACCTAGACGTGATTCACGTGCTGGTCCATGTCAGGCAGTTCCTTGAGGGAAAGGAACTCTACGACCAAGCATTCGAATATGTGGACAGGCCAACGGAGCTCGAGGCCTACAGGACGACCGTCGCAGAGGCAAGGCGCCTCGGGATGGACGAGGAGGAGATTCTGAAATATTTGAGGATGGACGCAGCGGATGATTCCGAACTAGGAAAGCTGATGGAAAAGATCGGAATCAAGGTACGGCGCTGAATACGACCGTTTGCACTTGCAAACTTCCTAGTGTCTAGCCAACCAGGGGCTTAGGCGCCGCCTCTTCCGTCGACACAACGGTGCTGAGCAGCTCATGTACACGGACCGGGTCTGCCCTAAGAGCTGAAATAGGCGCCCTGTCAATCTCCGAAGTGGCCCTCCTGACATTCCTCCCATAGCCGTTGTACATCATCAACACGAAGGGAGACAATAGCATGGGGACGAGCCATGTCGAATTGAAGACTGCTCCGAGAGGGTTGAACTCGAGGAGGCCTATCCAAAGAATGCCCTGGAACATGAGTGAGTAGGAAGCGATGCGCATCACGCCCCCAAGGGAGAGGGGCTTCTCTGACTTGGGCGTGACCGGAATCGACCGGAGCCCGGTGATGAAATATGCAGCCATGCTCTTCAGCTCATATGGAACCATCACCGCGCTGATCGCTCCACTGAGGAACCTGTGTCTTAGGTACTCGCGAGTGGTAACGCCGGACCGGTACCGGATGACAGCTCCCAGGACCGACCCAAGAAGCCCCCAGATTATCAGGAGCCTTAGTATGGGGACCGACCAGACGATCCCGGCTGGATTGCTGAGCAGGGAAATCAGGAAGGAGCCCGCGACCGCTGGAGTCGACGCGAAGCCGTAGACTGTCAGGAACGCTCCCAGCGGGAGCATCAGGTTGACTATGTGACTCAGAGGAGTCTGAAGAAGGTGAAATGCCTTGTTGGCGGAAATTGAGGGTTTCGACGCGAATCCCCAGAACTCCATCGACCCGCGTGTCCACTTGTTCTGCCTCCTGATGAAGCCACGGACATTCTCCGGCACCGCCTCATAGGTCTGAAGCGGGATGAACTTCGAGTGCCACCCCTTCTGGGCGAGAGCGACCGCTGTGGCGAAGTCCTCTGAGACGTAACCCTCAACGAAGCCACCGATCTGCTTCAGGGCAGAGACCCTCACCAGGACGTTGTGACCATAGCAAAAAACGGCGTCCATGGAGTTGGCCAGGTTCCTCTCCCACACAAAGCGCCCCATTTTGGACATTGGCGCCAGGGTGCTGGCGAAGTCTGTGTCAAGGTTCCAGATGTTTATCATTCCCTGAAAGATTGCGACATCGGCGTTCGAAGGGTGCTCGGAGTACCTGAGTGCCCCGCCGACCCAGTCGGAGGGAAGGTAGGAGTCAGCATCGAAGAGAACGATGTAGTCGTAGGACCCCGAGTGCTTCGCCAACCAGTCGTTGATCGCGCCTGCCTTGTACCCCCTCCTGGTCACCCTTCTTTCAACTGAGTAAGCTTTCTCCGATGAGACCCTGTCCACAACGGCCCTGGCCTCAGGGTTCGTCGAATCGTCCAGAACATAGACATCTGAGGGATAGTCCTGGGCCATGGATGCGAGGCACTCGGGGACTACATCGTTCATCGTGGTATACAGCAGTGCCACTCGCGGAGAGTTGGACAAAGCTTGAACCGACGGGACCTGGGGTCTGTCTATCAGGCCCAGCAGCTCTCTCGAAGTCCCATAGGCAGCCCCCAGGAAAAGGACCGAGAGGACGCCGAAAAGCGCTACTGAAGTGGCGCGGTCCCACCTGACAACGTAGACTCCAAGAGCGAACTCCAGAGTCAAGTAGATCGTAATCATGACGGAAAAGAAGGCGATTCTGGTCGCCCTCAAACCCGAGGAAGGCATGTAGGCATAGGTCCTTGGCTTCTGCAATGACGTTCGAGCTATCAGCTCAGGCAGCATCTATAATCCAACAGTTTTGAAAGCACGTTCAAACCGCGGCAAATCGGGTCGAATCCCCGAACGGACTATTCCTGGAATTTGCTCGATGGCTAATGGACTTTCTTGGCTGGTATCCCCGGATTGACCAGGTCTCTCATCTCCAGCAGCGCGTCTATCTCCTTCGGACTGTAGCCGAGCTTCTTCAGGGCGCTCCTGATTGAGACGCCCTTTGCAAGCTGTCTGCCAAGCACCGCTGCCTTGTCATATCCTATGTTGGGCGAGATTATGGTAACGAGCGCCGGGCTGTTCTCCGCGAAATTCCTCGCCCTCTCCCGTAGGGGCACGACGTGGTCCACGACAAGTGAGGCCAGCTTCCTCAACGCTTCTGCGAGCAGCTTGGCCTGAAGGACCACGTTGTAGCCCATCAGCGGGACTCCCATCGTGAGCTCGAACTCTCCAAGCGACGCAGTGAACGCGTTGGCTCCGTCGAGCCCAATTACCTCGGCGCTGGCTAGCATGGCGCTTTCAATCGTTACCGGGTTGGTCTTCCCAGGCATTATGCTGCTCCCCGCGACCTCCTCCTGGGTCGGAATGTCAATCTCACCGATGCCGGTGAACGGCCCGGAAAACATCAGCCTAAGGTCCTGGCAGAGCCTGTACATGTCGATGCTGACCGACCTCATCGTCCCGCTGAGCGACGACATGTCCGTAAGGAGCCTCGTGGCTCGGAACTTGTTCTTCGCGCTTGTGAAGTTCAACCTCGAAAGCTTTGCAATCTCCTTCGCGACCAGCCCCCCGAACCTCGGGTCAGCATTCAGTCCGGTCCCTACCGCAGTCCCTCCAATGGGGAGGTCCAGCATGTATTCCATTGTTTGCTTCATGAGCTCAGCGTCTCTGCTGAACTCGTCTGCGTAGGCCCCAAACTCCTGGCCCATGGTGACGGGCAGCGCGTCTCGCAGATGCGTCCTTCCTGACTTGTAAACGGTCGCCGTCTTCCTTGAAAGGGCGTTCAAACTCCTCCTCATCTTCTCGATGGCAGGGAGTAATTCTCGACTCACCACATAGGCAGCTGCAACCCGGATCGCGGTCGGCCCCACATCGTTGGATGACTGACTCATGTTGACGTGGTCGTTGGGATGCACCCGCTTCCCAAGCTCCGAAGACGCCAGCTTAGCAATCAGCTCGTTGGCATTCATGTTGAGGCCTGTGCCAGACCCCGTCTGGAAGACATCCACAGTGACGAGCTGGTCGTGGGTCCCCTTCATCAACTCCTTCGCCGTGAGTTGGATAGCTGCCCCTCTCTCTCGATCAAGCAGTCCGAGCTTGACGTTCGATTTTGCTGCGGAGAATTTTATCGCTCCGACCGCCCAGATGACTTCGCGAGGGAACCTGGTCCCGGTGTTGAGGAAGACCCGCTTTGAGCCCTCTACATACTTCAACGGTGGCTCGCGAAAGGCCTGTGCTCTTAAGGTATTGGCCGAAGAGACTTGGAAAATCTAGTGTCCGCCGCAGCCGCAGGCTTCCACGTGGACGTTCGGGTTCTCTATCTTGAACCCGGTCCTCTGCAAACTCTCGACATAATCGATCTTCGAAC
>DATDGE010000029.1:0-1841 GCA_036522255.1 Nitrososphaerales archaeon
CCTACAGGTCCATTAGCCCAGCTCTTCCAGTGATTTCGACCGGTGGACTTGCGAAGACGATAGGGGGCACTTCAAATTTCAACGTGACTGTCTCGGGCACAGACCTTGACCCGAATTCTTTGTACGCCTGGGTTGATGGCAGCAAACAGAGCCTGCAGGTGAATGCGACCTCATCAGGGCTCAATGCGGTGGGCACCATAGATGCGAATCACTTGAACGACGGCGTACACACTCTTCTTCTCACCGTGGCTCAATCAGATGGTCTGTCGTCCTCCTTTACCACGTCGTTTAGTACCAACGCCCAGGTCTCGTCGCTGAACAGGACGGTCCAATTGGAAACCCTTGCCATCGGCGGTGTAGCAATCATCGCCCTGCTCCTCGGAGTCTTCGCACTCAGGCGAAGAAAGGTACCTCAGACTCCGCCAACCCCCAGCGGGTGGCACGTTTAAGACCGCAACAAAACCGGGCTGGTAATAGTTGAAAATAGTTCCAGAGGGCGCAAGATTGGAAGGTTCTTCACTGATCGCAGGCTTTCATGGGATTGGGGCGACAGGCTATTGGACCGTCAAGTTCCTCATAACCGAGTTGAAGGCTCGCCGAAAATGTTTCATTGACTACGAATATGCCCCGGCGGTGGCTTCCCAGATTGAGGGGAGGGTTTCCACTCCCTACGAGGTCTTCACAACTGGGAATCTCTCACTCTTCAAAGCCGAGGTCTCCCCAGCCAGGGAGAGGGAGAACGAGTTCTACAGGCAGCTCGCTGATTGGATAATGAGCTCTGGAGCCAAGGAGGTCGCGCTGGTGGGCGGTCTGGACGAAGGGCTGAGGAATGACGGGAACAGATACAAGGTGGCCATGACAAGTGCGTTCAATTCGCTCGGCGGGCTCCCGTCTGAACCACTGTTTGAAGAGGACAGGATGATCGTAGGTCCGGTGGCTTCCCTGCTGAACACTTTCGAAATGAACTCGTTCCCGGCATTCGCTGTCCTCGCCTACTCGAACACGGAGAGAGTCGACCCCAGGGCGGCCGCCTCGGCAGTCGAGTTCCTGTCAAAGAGGTACGGTTTCACGGCGAACACTGCTCCCCTCATCAAGGGCGCAGAAGTCATCGAGGGCGAGCTGAAGATTATCGAGGAGAAGGAGAAGCGGCCCGCCGGCTCCGTCTACTCCTGACTTTCACAAGTTCCTTCTTCGACGGGCCTGCATCCTGGACAGTCTTGTATCCCCATCTCCTCAGGGTCTTCTTCGCGGCGTCGAGTGAAATCGGATGCTCTGCGGCTCCAACTTCTGTCTGGCTAAACGGATAGACGAATTCAAGCTCGCTTGGGTAGGGCCCAAAGACCGGGTGGAGAATGTAGGTGTCTAGGGCTCCGGGCGGCTTCGGTGTCTTCGTCCCCCCATCCCGGGCCCGACTCTCATCCCGGATCATTATCGCTGCGCGTTTTGAGCTTCTCTTGACTGCACGCTCCAGCTTCGCGGCCGCTCCTCGTACTTCGGGCCTTTGAAGGTCTTCGGTGCTTCTGACGAAGAGCCCTTTGTCCTTCATCGCGGGTGTCCCTGCCGACAAGAAGTTTGACAATCTTGAGAGCTCGACGAAGGCCTCCCTTAACCTGGGGTGGGCCATGGACCTCTCTTCGACGAGGTCCCAGAGTCGCCCCTCAACAATTGCCTCCTTGCACGCATCAAGCTCTGCCTTCAAAGTGAAGAGATTGTGAACCGAGAGGAGCTTTACCCTCTCTTTTTGATCGAGCTCGAGGAGGCCCCTGACGTTCGTCTTCGAGCACACACGGCAGCTGCAGGGCAGGTACTTCATCGATTGGAGTGTCATTACACCTCCCCTT
>DATDGE010000030.1:0-6878 GCA_036522255.1 Nitrososphaerales archaeon
CTCCCCTTCGCCCCCTTCGAGGCCCACGTTGAACCTGAATTTCGCACCGAGGGCCACCAGTTCGTCGACGGCCTGCGTGTCCAGAATCCGTCCGAGCCAGCTCTGGTCCAGCCCGAGCGCCGACACGCTGACCACCATTGGCACGAAGCCGTCTTTGACTAGCCGCCGCAGATGAGCTTCGGGGTCGACCCCCCAGAGCGGGGAGAGGCATTCCAGTCCAAGGTTCTTGCAGACCCTCTCGACCCTGCTCTTCTGGTACACGCTGGCGAGGGCCCCCGTGTAGATGCCTTTCAATCCGAACCTGGACTTCGCGCTCGCGAGCGACTTCTCGAGGTCGGCGAGCTCTTCCTCCTTGACACCTTCTGTATTCCCGGTCAACTGGGGTACACCGATGGCCTCGGCCTGCAGGCTGGTCCATTCCAGGTCAGGGTAGTGAAACATGAACGACATGTCCGACTTCGGAAAGAGTGTGACCAGGCAGGCGAGTTCGTCCTGCTTTGACGCGAGCCACGCTGCATAGGTCGAGTCCTTGCCCCCCGACCACAGAACTCCTACCCTCGTCTCAACTCACTGACGTCCGGTCCACTCTGAACATAATAAATAGACGGAACTGGCTCGCCGGTTTTGATGCTTGATTCACTGAGAGAGGGCCTCCAGTCTGCGGTCAAAAAACTGGTCGGATCCAACCAGGTCGACGAGAAGACAGTCAAGGAATTTGTCCGCGACCTGCAAAGGGCCCTGATCCAGTCTGACGTCAACGTCAGGATAGCTCTCGAGGTCACCGAGCGAGTCCAAAAGAGAGCCCTGGAGGAGAAGCCGCCCGCCGGCGTTACGAAGAAGGACCAGGTAGTTTCCATACTCTACGAAGAGCTCGCACGCCTCCTCGGGAGCGAAGGGGGCCTGCAGCTCAGCAAGGACAAGACGAACGTACTCGTGATGCTCGGCGTCCAGGGTTCGGGGAAGACCACGACAGCTGCGAAGCTTGCTCGCCTGTATTCCAAGCGCGGGTTCAAGGTAGGGGTGGTTGCGGCTGACACTTTCAGGCCTGGCGCTGTGGCCCAGTTGAAGACCCTGGTCGCATCGACGGGGGCTGAGGTATACAGCGAAGAGCGGGAGAAGGATTCTGTCAAGATCGCGAGGGAGGGGAGGAAGAAGTTCGAGGGGTCGAAGAATCTGATAATCATAGACACAGCAGGGAGGCACAAGGAGGAGAAGGGGCTCTTGCAGGAGATGAAAGAAGTGGTGGGGGCTGTCAAGCCCGACGCGACCGTGCTCGTGATCGACGGGACCATAGGCCAGCAGTGCTACAACCAGGCGCAGGCCTTCCACCAGGCTGCGCCCGTCGGAGGAATCATCGTTACCAAGTTGGACGGGGCGGCCAAGGGAGGCGGCGCCCTGGCTGCCTCGGCGGCCACCGGGGCCAAGATATTTTTCATCGGGACCGGGGAGAGGATAGACGACCTGGAAGAGTTCGTCCCGACCAGGTTCGTCGGCCGGCTCCTGGGCATGGGGGACCTGAAGGCCCTCATGGACATGGTCAAGGACGCCGAGGTCGTCGTCGACGAAAAGATGACCCAGAGGTTGATGAGCGGGAAGATGACCATGAACGACCTGCTTGCTCAGTTCGAGCAGATGAAGAAGTTCGGGTCACTGAAGAAGGTCCTGGACCACATCCCCGGGTTCTCCGGGCAGGTCGACGTCAAAGAACTGGACAAGGCTGAAGACAGGGTGAAGGTCTACAAGTCGATCATCCAGTCGATGACCGAAGACGAAAAGACGAATCCCGAGAGCATCAACTCCTCCAGGCTAAAGCGGATAGCGAAAGGCTCGGGCCGGAACGAGAAGGACGTGCGGGAGCTCCTGACGAGGTACAAGCAGATGAAGACCCTCGTCAAGACAAGCAAGGGCCGCGAACTTAGGCAGATGATGCGGCGGATGGGCGACCAGTAGGGTGCCGTAGAGGTTGCAGGGCTACAGGCTCTGCCAGCTGTGCTCGGAAAGGCAGGGGGGCGGGGCCCCGGATTTCGAGGTCGTAACCGGGAGGGAGTGTTTCATATGCGCCGGGATGATGGACAAGGTCAGCCGCATGGCGAGGGCGGCGGCCAAGACAGCGAAGCGGTACGAATTCCGCACTTTCTCAGTAGGAGTCTCGGTCCCCGAGGGAGTCCAGGAAAGAGAGGATGAATTGAGGTCGAACCTGAAGCTGAAGGGGAACGAGACGATCAAGACGCAATCCGCGAGGCTCGTCGCGGGGGACGTATGCGAGGCCCTGGGCAGGAGCGTCGACAGGCAGAGGCCCGACCTTGCCCTCCTGGTTGATTTCGGGGCCGGGAAAGTATCGGCCACATCCAGGCCTCTCTTCTACTATGGCAGGTACACCAAGCCGGCAGGCGTTTCGCAGCGGCGGGAGCTCTGCCGTGATTGCGGTGGGGGTGGGTGCAAGAAGTGCCGCAACACAGGCTTCGAACTGAAACCCAGCGTCGAGGGACTCCTGCGAAGGAAACTTGCCAGCTTCAGCGGGAGCGACAAGATGACCTTCTCCTGGCTCGGAAGCGAAGACAGGAAGAGCATAGTCTGCTCCCCGGGGAGGCCTTTCGTCGCGGACGTCAGGAGCCCCAGGAAGAGGAGGTTCCCGAAGGCGTTCGGGGTCAGGTTCAGGGGAAGGACGGTCACTGTTTCCTCTGGGAGGATGCTCCCGGCGAAGCCCGTCCGTCTCCCATCGTTCAGGTTCTCGACAAGGATCAGAGGGACAGCTGCCTCCAAAGTAAGCGCGGAGAGCCTGGCGGAACTGCGGACCAGGTTTCGTAGGGCGGAGGTCCGGTTCGAGAGGCCCCACAACAGACCGACGACAAAGACGGTCTACAGGGCGTCGGCCACAGCCAGAGGAAGGACGCTTTTCATCGACGCAGAGCTCGACGGAGGCCTACCGGTCAAGAGGTTCGTCAGCGGTGAGCTCGTTTCACCGTCGGTGTCGGAAGTCTTAAAAACTGAAGTCGTCTGCCGCAGTTTTGACATCTGCGGAGTAAAGGAAACGGGGAAATTCGAATTTGCCGAAATCACACGGATTCAGAAGAAGGACTAGGGCCCTTCTAAGGTCGTCGACCAAGAAGGGGCTGAGCAGCCTGCTAGTAGAATACTCGCCGAACGACAAAGTTGTCATCAAGATAGACCCGGCTCAAGTCAAAGGGATGCCTCACAGGAGGTTCAACGGACTCGTCGGCGTCGTGACCAAGGTGGGGAGGAGGGCGGTCACAATCGATGTTAATGTTGGGCACAAGGTCAAGACATTGATTGCTAGGAAAGAACACATTGTCCGCATGGAGGGGAGCTGATGTCGGAAAAGGCTGACAAGAAGCTGCTTACCATACCCGAGGCAAACCAGATCCTGCAGAAAATCGACGTGGAGAAGGCGGACCAGATACAGAAACGCACCCTCGACTACACGACCAAGTTTTCGAAGGTCCCATCGGACAGCGCCAAAAAGCTCCGAAAGGAACTGGAGACAGAGTGCGGCCTGAGCGAAGAAGAGTCTGTCGAAGTGGTGAACATAATGCCAAAGTCCATCGAGGAACTTAGGACCTTCACTTCCGGGTGGAGGAAGCTGCTTTCCACTGAAACGCTCGAGAAGATATTGAAGATACTTCATTCAAAGAACTGAAACAACGTAGGATTAAATAACAAGGCAGCTCCAAACTCCACTGGGGAAACAGGGAGCATACAGATGCAACTCGCGATTCTTTTCCGCACCGAGAGGCCCCATTCAAACTAGGCCAGTCCCAGGAGGTGCCAATTCCGGGAATGATGCCAGCTGACAAGAAGTATGAAGAATCTGCCTTCGTGCTAGACTTCCTCCCAAGGGGGAAGTCGCTTGTGATCAAGGGTAGGGAAGGGCCCATGGTCCAGGCGGTCGGGGAGGACAGGCTGACCCTGCTGGAGCTGCTCGGCATGGAGAACCAGGACTTCGAACTAGGTGAGAAGGTCAAGATCGGCAAGGAGGGGCGAGAGAAGATAATCAGCGTCCTGGGGAAGTTGACCTATGAAGAGCTCACGCCCGAGGCGAAGAGCACCCTACCGACGGTCGTGGAGAAACTTGTGAAGGAGAACGAGGCCAAGTACGTAGCCTATTTCAACGACCTGCAGCCGCTGACTCCGAGGCTGCACGGCCTCGAACTGATCCCAGGAATCGGGAAGACATTCATGAAGGAGATAGTAGACATGCGAGAGAAGCAGCCGTTCAACAGCTTCGACGACGTGCAGAAGAGGGTGGGGCTACGCGAACCAGCCAAGATGATTGCCAAGAGAATCGTCGAGGAGCTTTCGGGCGACTCCAGGGTCAGCATCTTCGTAAAGAAGTAAATGAAAAGGCGAAGCCTCGGGCAGCACTACCTCGTTGACCGGGAAGTCATCAGCAGAATCGTTGAGCTCGCTCAGATCAGGCCCTCTGATAGAGTCCTAGAGATCGGCACGGGCAAGGGGGCGCTGACCAAGGAACTGGCTGGCCTGGGGGCCGGGTTTGTGGGGTACGAGGTGGACAGGCGCAACTATGAAGAGACGCTGGGCGCGGTCAGAGAAAAAGAAGCGGACATCAACCTGGGCGACGCGTTCGAACAACGGCCGAGCTTCGACGTCCTTGTATCTAGTCTCCCTTACTCAGAGTCGGCGAGGTTCATCGAGTGGCTTTGCGGGGCCGACTTCGAAAGGGCCATCGTCGTGCTGCAGGAAGATTTCATCAGGAAGATAACGGCGGACCCCGGCGCAAGAGACTACCGAGGAATCTCAGCTCTGGCGCAGATCGCGTTCGACATCAGAGTGAAGGCGAAAGTGAATAGGAAATCGTTCTCCCCTCAGCCCAGGGTCAACTCGGTCATCGTCTCGTTCACACCGAAACTTCAAGTTTCCCAGGCAGAAGGAGCAAACGTCATGCGGCTTTTCTCGCTGAGGCGGAGACAGGTGGACGCCGCTCTGACCGAACTGGGGATGGAAGGAGCAGGAGGCCACGGCCGGAGAAGAGTCTACTCGCTGACTCCCGAAGAAGTCCATGAGCTCTGCCACTCGCCAGTTCCGCCGTGAGGGCTTTATCATCCGTCGATGAAGGACGCGTGTGTTACCTCGCGGAGTCTCAGTCACACTGGTTCAACCGAAGGGCCCGGTCAACGTCGGCCATCTCGCCAGGCTGGTGAGCAATTTCGGGGCCGAGAAGCTCTACTTGGTAGAGCCCGCAGCCGACATTTCGGTAGCTGCTGTCTATGCATCGCACGCCTCCGAGGTCCTCGATAACGCGGTGGTTACAAACTTCGAAAAGGTGAGAGAAGAAAACGAGCTTCTGGTGGCCACCACTGCAGTGAAGGCGGCGAAGAAATCCAATGTGATCCGTAGGACGGTGCGGCCTGAGAGGCTGCACGACATCCTTTCTTCTGCGAAGACTTCCTCCTTGGTCTTTGGAAGAGATACCACCGGGCTCACGAATAGGGAGATTAGGATGTGCGATGTCACGACCACCATAGAAACCTCCCCAGGCTACAAGGCCCTGAACGTCGGACATGCCGCGGCGATCATCCTGTACATGGCTTCGCGCAGGGGCGATGGACATCACAGGGAGCAGGGACGCCAAGCACGGGAGGTCTTCGCGAAGAGTTTCTATGAACTCGCGAAGGCTTCGAGGGTACCCCCGCACAAGATTCGGAACCTCTTCGATGTCGGCAAGAGGGTTGCCGCGACGTCGTCCATGACAGACGCTCAGCTCAACCTGCTGACAGGGGTGTTCAGGAAGGCAGTCGCCACGATGAACACCGCTCAGGAGCGGGGTTCGAAGACATAGACCCCGCGCCTTACCCAGCGGGTACTCTCGAATGAGAGTCTGACAGGATACTCGAACCCGACAGGACCAGGCTGGTAGAGCCTGAGGCCGACCCTTCTTCCATCGAGGGTGATGGTGACCTCGTCACCGTCCATTGTCTGAATCACGGGGACGACGACGACTATCCTCCCTTCGGAATGAATCGACCCAGCCATCGATGCCAGGGCATCGTTGTAGATGCCCGCGGATTCCTCGATCATGGCCCTGGCGGTCTGAGTCTTCGGTCTCGCTTCGAGCCTTGGGATCAGGAGCGGCTCCGTCACCACGGCGTCAACCTTCGTGCCTCGGAGTATCCGAGACAATTCCCTGGCATCTCCTTTTCTAATGTCGTACCCCTTGTCGTTAGCCCCTCCCCCGGACCACCTCAGGTTCTCCCTTGTCTCCTGGACCCTGCTCGCCCTGGAATCAAGGCCGAGGCAGCGCAGGGATTTGGCGTACGCTTCTATCAGAATGGTTCCTGAGCCGCAAAATGGGTCAAGGATCGTCTGACCGGGTCCGAGGCCTGCCAGGTTCACCAAGGTCCGGGCGAGGCGTGGAGACATTGCGATGTCAGAGTGTGGGACTGGCTTGCGGGTTCCTCGCTGCCTCATTGTGGCAGAGTCAGGGACCCAGACGGTCGGCCCGAGACCGAACCCGTCATGGTAGGGGAAGGCCACTACGTCGAAGGCTCCCCTCGACAGAACACTCTCCGAGAGCAATTCGTTGCCCTTGGGTCTTAGGAGGCGGACCTTCCTGAGCCCCGCCTCGCGGAGGCCATCCAGCATCGACCTGACCAGGTCCTCGTAGTCGTCTTCTCCGATGTCGTACCCGCTCAGGGAGAAGTTGGATTTCTCCTCCAGATGGGAAGCCATCAGGCCGACAAGCTTGTCCAGAGGCCCTGACGAAGAATCAAGCTCGGCGGTCACGGGGGCGATTTTGTGAACGCCTGAAAGTTCGGCGATGCGGTCGCGTGGGAGATGGTCGACGCGCAGAACGGAGACCCTCTCCGTGGGGGCTTCGGCCCGCTGAAGCGACCTTCCCA
>DATDGE010000031.1:0-1933 GCA_036522255.1 Nitrososphaerales archaeon
TGGTCATAATCGAATTCATACTGATTCTTTTCATCAGTTCGATTTTCGCCGGAATCCTAGGCTCGGTCGTTGGCGTCGGAGGCGGGGTTGTCATCATCCCTGTCCTCACGCTTCTTCTAGGCGTGGACATACACTTCGCCATAGGAGCAAGCATCGTCGCAATCATAGGCACTTCTAGCGGCGCTGCTACAACTTACGTGAAGGACAAGCTCACCAACCTGCGAGTGGGAATGTTCCTCGAGCTTGGTACCACCGCCGGCGCCATATGCGGGGCAGCCATCGCTGCCTACACGAATTCCGTTGCACTCGAGCTGATTTTCGGAAGCGTTCTTCTGGTCATGCTAGTTCCAACTGTGTTGAAGATCGGCGAGGACATACCAAAGAACCCCGAGCTGAAGGGTCTATCCAAGAGGCTGGGACTAACTGGTTCCTATACTGAAAAGGACGGCACCGCCATCAATTACAACGCTACGAAGCCCGAAGCAGGCCTCATCGGGATGGCGGTCGCCGGAGTCCTGTCAGGTCTTCTCGGCATCGGTGGAGGCGCGTTCAAGGTACTGTCGATGGACCTCGCCATGAAGCTACCGATGAAAGTATCGACTACAACGTCGAACTTCATGATAGGTGTGACGGCGGCTGCGAGCGCGGGAATTTATTTCGCAAGGGGAGATGTCAATCCGCTCATCATCGCCCCTGTAGCCCTGGGTATTCTCATCGGCGCAGTGGTTGGGGCACGCCTTCTCATTCGTTCGAGTAACCCCACAATCAGGAAAGCTTTCGCCATCGTGTTGGCGGTGGCCGCGGTCCAGATGATTCTCAGCTCGGCGGGGATTAAGATTTGAACTTGAAGGACCCGGAAACCATGACCGCCGTCGTCGGCAACGTCTTGAGATATGGAGTTCTGATTTCCGCCATCATTATCGTCTTTGGGACGCTCGAACTGATTGCCGCCAACGGCACCTCCGATGTCAACGGTAGCATTGTTTACAATCCGGACAGAATACCTCACGGAAACTTCGACGTTAGCCTTTCGGGTTTGATAGGCGGCCTTGTCGCTCTTCAACCATATTCACTGATTGAACTCGGGGGGATAGTCCTCATCCTAACCCCTGTCTCTCGAGTCTTAATCTCTGTCTTCCTATTCGCGGCCGAGGGAGACAAGCTCTACGTGGTCGTGACTGCGGTGGTTCTCTCCCTCCTCCTCTTCAGCATGCTTGTCACGCCCTTCATTCCCGGATTCCAAGCTTAGGGAAGCCGCTCAAAGATATTTAGGCTCCGAGAATCTCTGACCGAGCCTTGAGTATCCGGGCAGTGTTCTTCGACCTTGGGGGAACGTTACTGGTCATGAGGCGTGACAGGATCTTTCGCCGAGTCCTGTCGGAAGAGGGCCGCGAGGCGGACCTCGATAGAATACATGCCGCCTACATGGTCGCCGAGTCGTGGTGGCTGTCTGCCTTCGGGGACAAGGTGATGACCCCCGAGCAGACGAACGAGGCGTACAGGGAGTTAGATGAAAGGGCCTTCACGTCTCTCTACCCCAACGAAGACCATGGAGAAGCCACAAGGATCTCCAAACTCGTCAGGAAGAGATGGCCGGAGCTCGAAAGCGAGATCCCTCTGGAGCTCTATCCCGATGTCGAGCCCACGCTTACGAAACTCGCCAAAGATGGTTACTTCCTCGGCCTGATCTCCAATGCGCCTCCGGATACCGCAAGGGTGGTCGAAGTCCTGGGCCTGCGCAAGCATCTCCGCAGCGTAGTAATCTCAGGCGATGTAGGATATTCCAAACCCCACCCTGAAATCTTCAGAATCGCCCTCAAAGAAGCTGGAGTGAACCCCGTCGACGCCGTCCATGTGGGCGACTTTTACGAAGCAGACATAATTGGAGCCCGGAACGCGGGAATCAAGGGGCTTCTGATCGACAGGGAGGGCT
>DATDGE010000032.1:0-2703 GCA_036522255.1 Nitrososphaerales archaeon
CAGGCCTTCGGATTCGGATACCTCGTATCGTCGGCATACCTCGTTTTTTCCGGCGTCTTGGCGGTCCCGCTTGGCTCCTTGGCAGACCTTTTCGGCCGGCGAATGACGGCGGCGATTGGTTGCATTCTTGCTGGAGCCTCGATCATCGCTGTCTCCCTGACAGGGTCGATAAGCGGGGCCACATCCATCATAGCCATCATTTCGCTTCTTCTCCTGCTGATCGGGATTGGACACGCGACCTACACTACGAGCGCACTCGCCTACGCGGGAGACGTCTCGTCAGAGAAGGACGTCGGTGAGGCCTACGGCCTGGTGGAAACGGCGGAATACACCATGTTCATGTTTGGCACCCCATTGGGTTTCGCGCTAGCACAGGCATACGGGAATCAGTCGACATTCTACATAACCGGTGCAATCCTCCTAGTAGGAGCCTTGGCAGCCGCGATAGGCATGCCGGAGCGGCGCGCGCCCGTGTCTGCCCCGGCCCCATTGGGTTCTGCTGCTCGGCCTCGACCCTCTTCAAGGTGGGCCCTGCTCTATCGCGCTGTTTCGGACCGGGAAGTCCAGGTATCTCTCGTCGCGATTTTCTTCGTATCGGTTGGATTCACGTTGTTCCGTGTTTACCTCACTCAGTACGGGAACACCGCCTCACCTTCCCTCCTTGTTGGCCCCTATGTGGTTTCAATCATGGCTTTCGCGAGCGTTCTCGCCGCTGTTCCCATCGGCCGTCTTATCGACGTTACAAAGAAAAGGAGCATCATAATGGCTGTAGGTTTTCTCGTCGAGGGTCTCGCCCTGGCCCTCATCTTCTTCCAGCCTTCGCCTCTGTCACTGGTTCTCTGGTCAGTCGTATTCGGTGTCGCCATCATGCTGGTGAGGGTACCTCAGGCCGTCATTATCGCCGAAAGGACGATCGTCGAGAACCGCGCAAGCGCCATGGGGGCTAATCACGGAGTGGAGCATATTGGTTACGGCGTGGGGGCCTTCCTCGGCGGAGTGCTTCTCCTCTTCCTTGGATTCACAACGCTGCAGACTTTCTGGTTCGTCGCGGGCATCTCCGGCGCATTTGGTGTGGCTCTCTTTCTCATAATTAGGAGATTGAAAATGGCATGAAACACAATTTTCACTTCGAAACCAAGACTCGTAAAAGGTTCTTAACCCAATCTCTCTGGCGGTGGTAAGGCACAAGTGTCCAACTCCGAGCTTATGCTCCGCGTCGATTCAGTAACGAAAACCTACGGCCGCAAGCCGGCTCTTGACAAGGTATCACTCGAAGTGCCCGTCGGTGTACACATGCTCGTCCTCGGGCCGAACGGAGCCGGGAAGACCACTTTGATCAAGTGCATAATGAGCCTCATTCGTTACAAGGGCAAGATCGAGGTCGCCGGAATCGATACCAGGAAGAAAGCGAAGCAGGCGAGGGCCAAGATAGGTTACGTACCCCAAAGCTATGCCCTCTACGACAGCATTTCGGTGATGGAACATTCCAGACTTACGGCGAGGCTGAAGGGGGTTGGGACCTCCGAGATCGAACAGATATTGACGACCGTTGGGATGATTGAGCACAAAAGAAAGAAGGTGAGGGAGCTGTCGAGCGGATTACGCCAACGACTGGGAATCGCCCTGTCTCTGATAGGCAACCCTCCATTCCTCATACTCGACGAGCCCACGAGCAACGTGGACATGCGGGGAAGATTTGAATTTCAGAAGATCCTTGACGACCTGAAGCATCAGGGGAAAACGATGCTTTCGACGACTCACTTCGCAGGTCTAGGGGAAATGGCCACCAACGTGGCAATTCTGGACCAGGGAAAGTTGGTCGCCGCAGGCGACCCGAAGGAGTTGCTTGCCAATTTGAAGTCCTCATCGACAATCTACCTGAAGGTTGGCAGCCCCGATGCGCCCCGAGCCATCGAGATACTGAGGTCCTCCGGCGCAACGGAAATCAGAGAGGAGGAGAACTGGACCGCTGTCACGCTTCCCACAGGTAGCCGCATGAACGCCATAGCCACCTTAATCAAGTCAGGCGTCCCGGTCGACGACATGATATTCGACAGGGTGGCCATCGAGTCGGAGTATCTGAAATTCCTCGACGGAGGTTCTGAAAAAAGCTGAATCTGAAGGCTGTCTACGCCATTTTCATACAGACGTTCAAGGACGCCATCAGGACCAAGTGGCTGATCAGTTTCACGATAGTCTTCCTACTCCTCGCCATCAACATACCAGTTTTGGTATTGCTCGTCGGAGGGTACCTCCCCCCCAATTACCTCTCCGTCTTCCTCACGAATCTGGTGGCGGTTTCTTTCCCATTCCTTCCGCTGCTCGCCCTGCCCATGGGCTCGGCCGTCATCGTGGACGAAAGGGAGTCTGGAACCCTGGAATACATGATGTCGAATCCCATCTCGAGGTTCGAGTTCATATTCGGGAGGCTTCTTGGAATGGCAGTCGCAACTTCTTCGGTCGTCGTGCTCGGCTACGGGCTCGCGGCTGTTGTCGCCTACAACGCGGATTTAGCGGGATACGGCGAAGTGGCGATAACACTGGGTATTGGTCTTGCCCTGAACGCCACCATGCTGGGAATAGCGATGACAGTCTCGACTTTGAGCAAGAGAAAGGCCACTGCCTTGGGCATAGCGATCTTCATCTGGTTTCTCTTCACCGCCCTCTCCAATGTCGAGTATCTCTCGATAGTTTCTACCCTGA
>DATDGE010000033.1:0-7051 GCA_036522255.1 Nitrososphaerales archaeon
CTTTCGACCCTGGGATTCTTGACGTCTATCACACCAAGGCCGATCTCCCCTTGCCACGGGTGTTCTTTGAACACGTCGTAGGTCCCCGCCCGTTTTGTCGCGTATTCCAGGACGAGCCGGTCCACCTTGAGGTCGAGTATCTCATGTATCATTTTCTCATAGCCTCCGTGCGACAAGTGCTCTTCGTCGGCCGGCCAGTTCCCCCTGCAAATGTGCACCCCTACCTTGATGCCTGAGACTCCCTTGACCACCATGTTGATCAATTCTGCCGACACCCTGTGCAACTCCTCCACATCCTTCACCTTCCATCCGTTCAAGGCGAGAAGCCACTTCGTGTATCTGAAATCGACGAAGTTGCCGATTGCCGGCTCATCCAACTGCACAAAACTCGCCCCGGCGTCCCGCAGGGCCAAGACTTCCTCTCTCAGTGCGCGAGTCAGGTCGGGGAAGGCCTCCTCGGGCGTCTTGTAGTATCGACTCGACCTATCTTGGTTCCAGGAGTTTATGAGCAGGGTGAACGGTCCGATAATTGGGGCCATCACCGGCTTCTGCGTATGCTTAAGCGCGAATTTCACCTCGTCCGCGACAAGCGGCGCCGTCCGCTTGATGGGACCGACTATCACCGGGTTGCTTATGATGCCGACTGGGAGGTTCATCTTCTCGGCGTACCTGGCCGCTTCCTCGTTCATCAGTTCAGAAGCGGGAATCATTTGGAAGGACGGGATTCTCTCTGCAACGAAGGCAAGGAAGCTGAAACGCCTTTGCTCTCCGTCGGAGACCTCGTCCACTCCCGTCATCTCTTGCTGCTTTATCGCTAGGATGACGGCTTCGTCATAGTATTGGTTGAGCTGTTTCTCTTTGAGCTCTCCGCGCTCGAACTTCGAGATCCCGTCCATCAGCCATTCGGGCCTTGGAAGACTGCCGACGACCGAAGTTGGAAAAATCTCAGGGGAGCTCCTCACGACCATTCAGTCCCTAGGAGCACACCGTTATCGACTGGGGGAGGGGCGCGGAGGCAGGACTTATGATGGTGACGTTCTTCAGGAACACCGGACTGATCGGCTGATCTAATAGGCCAGCTGTGTAGACAGGAACGTGTGCTATCGAACACACGACGCTCATCCCTGAGATCACCTTCCCAAAGACTGCGTAGTTGGGGTCGAGGTTGGTATTCGCGCTGTTATTGGAGAGGTTGACGTACCACTGCGAGGATCCGCTGTTGGGGTCAGTGCCCCTTGCCATCCCGAGGTATCCCGCATTGTTGTGGAGCCAGCCACACCATTCGAACGGGACTGTCTGCTTTGAACCTCCCTGCCCCCATGTCGACCTTGTACTATTCACAGCATTCCTCGTGTTGGGGTCCCCCGTCTGGATCACGAAAGCAGGAGGGTTCTTGTCAACTATGCGATGCCACACCAGGTTGCTGTAGAAACCCTTCTGCGTCAGGTTGACAAAGTTAGCAACCGTCTTTGGTGCGCATGCCGGGAAGAGCTCGACCGTAAAGTAGCCGAAGCTTGTACCTACCCGGGCATACTGGGGGGGAGGGATGTTGAGGTAGGTGTTGTAATAATAATATGCTCCAGCGCCCACGATCAGGACGACCGCTGCCACACCTGCGATCTTCGCCAATGGGGTCTTGCTCCTCTTCCGTCTCCCCGGTTTGTCCACCAAAACGCGAGGCGGACGAGCGCCGGCAACCGTAGAAATACGCTTCGGTTCGCGTGCTAGGGGAGCGCCTTCAGGGCTCTGTAAATTCTCTCAAGGAAAGTAAACCCTGCGACAATGAGGACAAGGATGACCCCCCAACCGAGGAGTCCGATGATCGACGAGCCGGCGATTATGATCAGCCTTTCGCTCCTTTCCCCGATCCCCACACCAGAGAGTGAAATTCCCAGTGCGTCCCCCTTCGCCCTGGTGTAGCTCACGAGAAGACTTGTGGACAATGCGAGGAGGACGGAAAGGGCAGAACCGTAGTGGCCCAGGAGGATCCCGGCGAAAATTACGACCTCGGCGACCCTGTCCAGCGTCGAATCCACAAAAGCGCCTTTCATCGATGTCTTTCCCATCACCCTGGCTACTGCCCCGTCGACTATGTCGAAGAAACCAGAAATGAGAACCAAGACCCCGCCCAGCACCTCCCCCCGGTAGCTCGAGGCAGAGTAGGAGTATGCCGCAAGGATAGAAACGGCAAGCCCCACCATCGTCCAGGAAGTTGGCGACAGACCTAACTTAGAGAACTTCGCCCCAAGTCCCGTCAAATATAGCTCCAGCCTCGCCCTCAGCCTGTCGAGCACCCGAGCCCTTCGCTGTCCATTTTTATATACACTGAGATGGACTGCGGCCGGTATCTTTGGGAAGGGTGGACAAAGGGGTAGCCTGTAGCGTCACCGGGTGCGCGAACCCTGCGGAGCGCTCTCTTAGCAGGGGCGAGATGGGTGGGAGCGGGTTGAACGTGGGCGGGGAAGGACGCAGGGTCTATCTCTGCCGCGACCACTACAAGGCCTGGAAAAAGGCCACTAAGAAATCTAGGGAAATGGAAAGGTCCAGATGGTAGCGAGGGTCTGAAATGAAGATCCTCCAGATGCACGTCGACTTCGTAGAATACACGCCAATTAAGAAGGAGATCAGGGGAGCCGAGGAGATAGAGCCGAGGACGGTACGGGAGGACGACATCGTCGTCCTTTTCACGGCCATCGAGAAAGGGGATGACGGGGCTTTGGCCAAGGAAGCCGTTGCCGAGACTAGCGAGTTCCTCTCCAAGCTGGGGACGAAGCGCGTGATGATCTACCCCTTCGCTCACTTGAGCCAAGACCTGGCCTCGCCTTCCGAAGCCCTCCCCGTCTTGTTGGGCATGGAGGAGATGGGGGTGGCTGCCGGTCTCGAAGTGAAAAGGGCCCCCTTCGGATGGACCAAGGCCCTCCAGATCAAGGTCAAAGGGCATCCACTGGCGGAGATGTCTAGGAGCTTCACGCACTCAGCAAAGCAGGAAATCGTATTGAAGCCCAAGCCGAAGCGCGAGCTCTCCGACGTCGAGGCGATAGCGCGCCTCCGGCGAAGCGACTTCGCGAACCTTCCCGAAACTGACCACAGGATCATAGGAGAGAGACAGGACCTCTTCAGTTTCCAGGAAGTCTCCCCGGGCATGGTCTACTGGCACGACAAGGGGCTCAAACTGCGGAATATCTTGGTGGATTTTCTCCGCACCGAGCTTGCCTCCCGCGGATACATCGAGGTGAGTACCCCGACCCTCGCAAACACCGCACTCTGGAGAGTCAGCGGCCACTCTGAGCACTACAGAGACAACATGTTCCTCACAGCCCTTGGGGACGAGGAGATGGGCATGAAACCAATGAACTGTCCCTCGACTTTCCTGATTTACAAGTCGCGAAAATGGAGTTTCCGAGAACTCCCAGTCAGGTACTCGATTTTCGACCCGCTTTACAGGAACGAGCTGAGCGGGGTCGCCAGTGGCCTCTTCAGGGTAAAGTCCCTTACCCAGGACGACGCCCACATCATTTGCACGGAAGAGCAGGCAGAGTCCGAGCTGGGGGACATGCTCGACCTGATGGAGAAGATCTATGGCGTCTTCAAGCTAGAGTACAAAGTGAAGATTTCTACAAGGCCCGATGAATCCATGGGGAGCGAGGACGAATGGAAAAGAGCGACCGACACACTGGTCGGGGCAGTGAAGAAAAAAGGATGGAAGTACGAAGTGAAGGAGAAGGATGGGAACTTCTACGCCCCGAAGATCGACGTCGACATCAAGGACTCCCTTGGGAGGGAATGGCAGTGCGGAACGTTCCAGCTGGACCTGCAGATGCCCAAGAGGTTCAAGCTGAGCTACACCGGCCCCGATGGGAAGGACCATACTCCTGTCGTCCTTCATAGGACCATCCTCGGGTCTCTCGAGCGATTCGTGGGAATCATGCTCGAGCACTACAAGGGCGCACTCCCAGTCTGGCTGTCCCCCGTTCAGGTCAGGGTGATCCCACTCTCAGACGAGCACAAGGGGTACGGGTCGAAGGTGCTTGCGTCGCTCTTGAAGTCCGGGTTGAGGGCAGAGGGGGACTTCGCCAGCGGGACCATGGGAGCAAAGATCAGGAACGCCCAGCTCCTTAAGATCCCCTACATGCTAGTCGTGGGGAAGAAGGAAGAAGAATCGAAGAGCGTCGCCGTCAGGACAAAGGCGGGAGAGCAGACGTTCGGGGTATCGGTCGACGACTTTGTGTCCCGGGCCAAGGCCGACATGGCCGCGTTCAACTAAGACTTCGTTCTCGCTATTTCGCTGCCGGCGCCTGCTGGGTGACGCAGTGGATCGTCCCCAGCCCGTAGACCAGGGCCCTGCAGTCGACCCCGACGACCTCCTTCCTGGGAAACAGCCCCCCAATCACCCTGAGGGCTTCTTTGTCGCTTTCTCCCCCGAATGTCGGGACGAGCACGCATGAATTCCCGATGTAGAAATTCAGGTGACTGGCGGGAAGCCTCGCGTCGCCGGAGATAATCCTACGGGGCATGGGGAGCTTTTCAACTTCGAGAGCCCGAGAGCCCTCATCGGTCGAGGCCCCCAGAATGGCCAGGTCATCCTCGAGTGCAATGTGGTTCGAATCCGAAACATCGGCTTCGTTTGCAATCACCAAATTCCTCGGCCCGACAAAACGGGCTACGTCATCAATGTGACCGTCGGTGTCGTCACCTTCTATGCCCCCTCTGAGCCAGATCACGTTCTTCACCCCCAGATTCTCCCGGAGTATCGACTCAATCGCTTTCTTCCCCAATCCCGGGTTTCTGTTCGGGTTCAGAAGACACTGCTCAGTCGTCATGACACTCCCTCTCCCGTTGACATCTATCGAGCCGCCCTCCAACACGACACCCGGTCTGAACACCCTCAGCCCGGTAGATTCTGCCAGCTTTTCGCCCGACTCGCTGTCAGGTAGAAGGTCATCGTATTTGTTCCCCCAGGCGTTGAATGCCCACTTCACGAGTGCGATGTCCTTCCCCCTGAGGTAGGTAGGACCGTAGTCTCTCACCCACACGTCGACCGTCCTTATCCGCACGAACGTGACAGACCCTCCATCTCCGAGCTTCTGCCGCACTCTCTCTTCCGAATTCGCGTCGTCCACGAGGATTCTTACTTCCTCCCCGGAGCTCAGGCTCTCGACCATTTTCTTGTAGGCTGCTTCGACCTTGGGCAGGATGTCAGATGGGAAGGTGTTCAGGTCCTTCGGCCACGACAACCAGGTCGCATCGTGCCTCTCCCACTCGGCGGGCATGATATAGCCAAGCGACGCGGGGGTACCGGTCATGTCGAGCTATTTCGTGATTGCCGCGTAGGTCTTCTTTTTCCTGTTCTGCATGAATCCCCAGCCCTCCTCCACAGTCTGGGCCAGCCCGAGGTCGCAGTCCACGGTGAAGACCCCTTCCTCCCTTCCTGCCCTGAAAAGAATCTTCCCGAACTGGTCGCAGACGAAAGAGCCCCCCCAGAAATCGGTGTCTCCTTCTGTCCCCACCCTGTTCACCGCACAGACCAGGACGCTGTTTGCTATTGCATGTCCGACCTGCACAGATTCCCACGCCTGCTTCCAATCCCCTTCGACGGGTTCAATCCCTTTGACCCATCCGATGGCCGTGGGGTAAAACAGAAAGTCTGCCCCCATCAGCCTGTTGACCCTTGCAGCCTCGGGATACCACTGGTCGAAGCAGATCAGGGTCCCCACCCTTCCCGCCCTTGTCTTCGCCACTTTGTATCCGACTCCGGGAGCGAAGTAGTCTTGCTCAAAGTAGTGCTCGTCCTGAGGTATGTGCACTTTCCTGTACTTGGTGAGGGTCCTTCCCCCTTCGTCAAACACAAGGCAGGTGTTGTACCTTGACCTCCCCGCCTTCTCGAATATCGTCCCCCCTACCAGGACGACGCCGTTCTTCCTGGCGGAATGAGAGAGGGCACGGCTGACAGGCCCAGGGATTGATTGAGGGACTTGGTCGGAGTTCCTTGTGGCCGGAAAGTAGCGCCAGGCAAAAAGCTCGGGAAGGCACACTATCTTCGCCCCCATATGAGCTGCCTCGTCCACCCCGGACAGGGCCGCAGTTAGATTGGCGTCGACGTCGCCAGTCATGGCCATCTGCACGAGCCCTATCGTGGTCATACTATTCGCCAACTAGTTGGGCCCGGCTGTACGCATATTCAAACTAAGCGTGGCTAATTCTGCTTCTTGGTTACGGCCTGCTGGATCAGGAATCCTGAACCAGGCCCATTGACATCTGAGACTGCCATGAAATATTCTCTCGCGGGTCCCACTATCTGGTACCCCTGGTTCAACAATCCCTCCAGGAATGGACCGTAAGTCTTCGCGAACTCTTCAGGAGGGCCTTGGTGCCTCGTCTCGGCTACCTGGGCCTCACCTAATTCTTTCATCTTGAAGTTCCCTTCAGGCTCAAATGCCTTAGCGACCGGAATGCACGCCTCGCTTCTCAATTCAGCTTCAGGAGTCTCTGTCGGGTTGTCATAGAAAAGGCAGAATGGATACCCAGCCTGTTCGATCCCCTTCGAGTCTATCCAGGTCTTCAGCTCTCGCATCGATTCGCCAATGGTGGAAAAGGAACCCTTCCTCTCGACAGAAGCGACGATCAGCTTGGGCGTGGTCATGAACTTGACCTCGGGGGCCGCCATCCTTTGCTCGTGCCCTCGCCCGGTTCAAGGGTAATAAACGCAGTGGGGGCTCGAAAATGTTTTTCCCGCTCAATGCTGCGACCCAGGGCAGACGATGGAAGTCTCTCTCCTGACCGGCCTGTTCCAGATCGTCTCATCGACTAATTCGACTTCGACCGCGACCGCGGTGGCCCAGGTGAAACCTCTCTGGCTCACAGCGGCGGAAGTCGTCGGCCTCATAGTCGGCGTTGCCGTCGTCGGGACGGTCGTTGCCAATCTCTTCAGAAGCGTGGCCCTGAGAGCTGGGGCCTCGAAGGCAGTCGCCAATTCCATCCGGTCCTGGATGGGTGTCTTGATGATAATCAGCGTGGTAGCAGGGGTCGCTTACCTCACTGGAATCTCTTCGCA
>DATDGE010000034.1:0-1968 GCA_036522255.1 Nitrososphaerales archaeon
GTCAAAATCCTCCACATAGGGAAGTTTGAGCCAGACTCCTGAAGAACTGCTTCCCAGAGCGGTGGCAACGCCGACGAGCTTGGCTAGCGTACTGGCGTCGCGCACCACCGTCAGGCGCCCATCTCTTCTGGCGACAGGCAAGGCCTCAAGGAACACTGGGATCCCGAGCTCCTGACACTCCCTCAGGAAGGCGACACAGTATTTCAGCGTCTTCAGCGATGCCTCGTCCTCTGGGTCGACCCGCAGGAGGAACTTGCCCCCGTCGAGACCCATGCTTGCGATTCCCTTCGGGTCATAGCCGGTGACCGTGTCGTTCATCTCGAATGTGGCGCCGCTCAATCCTCCTCTGTTTGCGCTACCAATGAGGACCTTGCGGTCAAGGAACTTTTTCAATGCCTGCCTTTGGAGCAAGAACAGGTCGTCGATGACGTCAGGTGACCCAAGGAGCCCGTCGAAATTCGAGCACGCAATCACTCGCAGCGTCCTCGCAAGGAGGTCCCGCCTGTCCGCCATCCTAAGCAGGTCGTCGCCAATCGAAGTGACCATCCTTGCGGTGTGGTCGACGGCCAACAGCGTCAGCTTCCCGTCCTTGGCGAGCGTCGTCCTCCTGACCCTCTTTTTCGCTAGCCTGGAGGGCAGCCCTGGGTCTTTGACGCGCAAGTCTGTCATCGCAGAGTAGACTGATTTTGGGATGGTTTCGGAGAGGTCTCTCTGAGCGGGCAACAATCGCCGGTCCCGCCATGAGCTAGTTTAAGCTTGGTTCGGATGAGATGCTTTCTACTGTCTCCGTGAGACCGGGGCTTGCGTTAAAATAACGCTCGGAGCAGCGATGGCTGAAAGATTATTGCTCAACGGCGCCCAGTTCACCGTCGAGTTCCTGAAGAAGGCTGGCGTCAAGCACGCCTTTGGAATCCCCGGACACGGCAACATTTCAATCTTTGACGCCCTGAAAGACTCTGGGATCAGAACGATCCCAGTCAAGCACGAGCAGTGGGGAGGCCACATGGCCGACGGCTACTTCAGGGCCAACGGCCGGGTCCCTGCAGTGGTCACAACATCGGTCGGACCTGGGGCCACGAACCTTACCACAGCGATGGCGACGGCCTTCGTCGATTCCTCCACGATGGTGGCGCTGACCGGCGACATCCAGACCTACCTTTTCGGAATGGGAATCTTCCAGGAGATAGATAGGAAGAACTCCGTGGACTACGTCAACGGCATGAGTCATTTCGTCAAGAGGGCCTGGCAGGTCACCAGCGTCAGGCAGTTGCCGCGGGTCCTCCCCAATGCTCTGAAGACAGCCCTTACGGGAAGGCCCGGGCCGGTCCTGGTCGACCTGCCGATGGATGTGCAGGTGGAGAAGGTCCGCTCCGAGGTCCCAGACCTCAAGAATTTCATGCCGCTTGGAAGGACCTACCCAGACCCCGCGGCGATTGGAAAGGCCGCCAAGCTTCTGCTCCACGCGAAGAGACCACTGGTCCTTCTCGGGGGAGGAGTAAACATGTCAGGGGCAGGTGACGCTGCTGTCGCCGTGGCTGAGTTCTTGGGCGCTCCCGCAGTATCCTCCTTCAGGGGAGAGTCGAAGGGGGGCTTCCCGGCGGACAACGAGCTCTGGGGTTTCCATACCGGTAACGTCGGAAGTTCCGTGGCGAACTCGCTCGCCAAGGAGGCGGACGTGATACTCGCTGTAGGGACGACTTTCAGCGACGAAACGACGAGCTCCTACGAACAAGGAGTCACATTCCAAATCCCGCCGACGAAGCTGGTCCATATAGACGTCGACCCCCATGAGATAGGAAAGAACTACCCTGTCGCCGTCGGAATCGTCTCCGACGCCAGGGCCGGACTCGAAGTTCTGCTTGCTGCGCTCCGCGACCAGGGGCGAAGGTCCGCAAAGTCAACACCCTGGCTCAAACGGTTCAACGACCTGCGAAATGCCTGGGACCTCGAACTGAAGAAACTCTGGAC
>DATDGE010000035.1:0-2927 GCA_036522255.1 Nitrososphaerales archaeon
CTGGTCACTCCCCCGTGGCCCAGGTAGCCGGCCAGCATTTGAAACGACGCCCGGGGGGATTTCCTGGCTACTAGGATGCTCCTGCCGACGGCATAGATCCAGTCGTACCCCAACGCGTACATCGCCCGGCCGTACAGTACACCCTTCATCAGGTTCGTCTTTCTTGAAATGCTTGTGGGTACGTCTTTGAAGCTCCGGGTGCGGTACCCCATCTGCATGGCCCTGAGATAGACCCAGCTCTCCCAACCATAATTTACCGGAAAGAGCATATTTCCTGCCCTCTCCCAGAACCGGGCGCGGACAATCATGCTCGAGCCTCTTGGCGCATTCTCCCAGAAAGGTTCGTTTGTTATCCACCCGGACGCCACTGCAATTCGTTCGTCCTCTTCCATCCTGCCGATGATGCGCTCGACGTAGTACTGAGGGAGTGCATGGTCGCCCCCGAGAATCATCACATAATCGACGGGAGGACTTCTTTCTCTCAGGACCTCTAGGCCCGAGTTGAAGACCCGGGCCAGCTCTGGCCTTCCCACAAGGCTCCTGGAATGGTATGGGAGCGTGACCACGGTGGTTTTGAAGTGGACCTCCGCAGAAATCTGCTCGAGCACGAGAAGGGTTTGGTCGGTGGACCCGTCGTTGACGACTACAACCTCTACAGGTCTCAGGCTCTGGTCATCGAGGGCGTGAAGCACATTCCCGATCGACCTTTCCTCGTTCCTGGCCGCAACCACAACGCCCAGGTCCCTCATTCCACACTCACCGGCAAGGCTACTTCCCTGGAATGTTCTGTTCCACCATGATATATTAGCGGAGGCAAAGACTCCCGCCTAGGGTTTCAAGAGGCCCTGATAGAGGTCGTGCCATTTGGCCGAGACGTTCTCTGGACTGTTCTCTTCAGGCAACCCTTCCAAGGTCCTCCCCGACCAGTCGATCACCTTGCATCCGCAGGCAAGTGCTTCGAGGGCAGCCTTCCCGACTGACCGCGCCTCCTGATGCCCGGGTGGCCTTCGTAGGTCGATGTAGTAGGAAAATCTCGAAAGCGTCTCGGGCATCTTGTCGTGAGGGACTCCCCACCTTTCGAACCACGTCAGGTTGAGGCCGAGCCTCTTGGCCGTTTGATCGGCCTCCGAGTCCATCCCGTACCGAAACGAAAGAGCAGACCCGGGGACCCTATCGGCGCCCAAGGGGCGGAAGACGTCGGTGTCGACCGGATTTGGGATGTGGACTGCCGAGGATGGAGCGCCCTCCAGAAGGTTCGGCGTGGAGCAGACAATCGCATTGGCCGCCTTCCATCTGTTTTCCTTTTCTTTCCACCTCCCCTCGATGTCCGTGCCGTGATAGTGAATCACCAGCGGCTTTCCCCAGTAGAGCCTCCGCAGCCAGGGGACGATCTGGTCCAGAGAATGGACATGCACCACGTCGGCTGACCTTGCCATGAGCAGGGCCCTGGCGAAGAATCTTGCGGGTCCGTCCTCGTAGGCCCTGCCGTAGGTTGTCAGGCCTACCCTGTCCGCCGCTCTGCGTGTGATCACGCTGCTCTTGGTGCCAAATTGCCTGTCGCAGAACTTCGCGATGACGCTGGCGACACCCGCAGTATTCCATATGTGCAGTATCGTTTGCCCCAACATTTCACGCCCGCCTCAGTCGACGGAAAAAAGCTTCCGCAGTGGGTCGCGCCGCGAGAGGTAAAATACGCCGACTGGAGTACGCAACCTTTGAAAGGAGAAAGGAAGAGCTCTGGGGCAAACGTCAGGACTGAACATTAGCTACGGACTCCGCTCGACCGGCCTGATGGTTTTCGCCGGTCGGATCGTCAGCGCCGTCACCGGGCTCCTGTTCACGGTGATGGTGGCGAGGTGGCTCGACCCCAATAGTTTCGGCACCTGGGAGGTGATAGTGACCCTGGTGGCTTTCTCCGCATACCCGGTGGGTGCGGTCGCCTACTGGGCGACCAGGGACGTAGCCAGAGGGAAGATGGTCGGGCGGACGGCGCTTGCCGCAGGCGGGCTGATGAGCAGCCTAGGCCTCGTCCTCTACTTCGCCTTTACCCTCGTCACCTATCCCAGGATCAACGCACCTGTGCTTCCATTCCTCCTGGGTGCTCTCCTCGTTCCGCTCAGCTACTGGAGCGCCGTCGCCAACTCCCTCGTCGGGGGGTTCAGGCCCGGGGTCTACGGCTATTCTCTCGTGATCTCCGAGCTGGCGAAGCTGGCGGTCGCCTACGAAGCGCTCTACGTATACAGGCTGGGAATAGAAGGCGTGATCGTAGCGCTGATGGCAGCCTACCTCGTCCAATCCATCGTAAGCACATACTTCGTGCGCCTGACGGCGACCGAGAAATTCGACTTCGTCCAGACAAGACGCTGGTCAAGGCTCGCCTGGCTGCCGGCGGTGAGTTACCTCCCATCCGTGCTTGCCGTCGCTGACACGGTCGTCGCAGCTGTGGCTTTCGGTCCTGCCATTGTCGGTTACTATCAGGTGGCTTTCACCGTCGCATCGGTTGTTGGCTACTCTTCGGCCCTGGCTTTCTCACTCTACCCGCTCCTCCTCCGCGGGGGCGGGGAGAGGCTCCCCTCCGTAACCATCGAGTTCTCGTTGTTATTTGGCCTCCCGATGGCAGTGGGGTGCTTCGTCCTGGCTGGACCCCTGCTTTTCCTTTTCGGGGCGAAGTATCTTCCGGGGGCATTGGGTCTGGCCATCATGGCGCCGATGTTTGTGTTCTCAACGATATCTTGGATAATCGACCAGACCCTCCTTGGGACCGAGAAAGTTGACCTGGGCGAGACTCCCAGGTTCATGAAGCTCCTTAGGAGCAACCTTCTCTTCGTCCCTCTCGTCAACATACTTTACGCGGCGTCATACCTCGTACTGATGTTCGCGGTCCTGTCGTACTGCTTTTCCGCTGGATTCTCGACTTCTACTTCTAT
>DATDGE010000036.1:0-8553 GCA_036522255.1 Nitrososphaerales archaeon
GCAGACGCGGAGAGGTTCAAGAAGCTCTTGGGGGCCGCTCGCACCGTGCAAATCCTGGAAAAGGAGTAGGCGCTACTCGGGAACGCTGTCCGACTTCAGCTTCCCGTTCTCCAGCTTGACGAAGAGGAACCTGTTGTCTGCGAAGACGAGGGTGAGCTCGTTTTCCTTCTCCTCGACGGTTAGCAAGGCTTTGCCGACTATGCTATCGAACTTTACCATTCGCGACTCCGCCCCTCAATGTCCGTATTTCTATTTTTGCCGGTTCATTCCTTCAAGTATTTCGTAAGCTCGTCCGTCCTAGAGTCAGACATCCCCTCTTCGAGCGATGCTCCTGTGGAGGCTTTGATGGCATCCCTGATCACCTGGTCAAGGCTTGCACTCCTCGTTTTTGTCTTCATCCTCTTCAACGCTCTATGGGTGTCGTCGTGCACCCTAACCGACTTCCCCATGACGGTCTCGTGACCCTCTCGCTATTTAGACATAGAAGAAATGACTCGGGTCCGTTCATCGGCTAAGATGTGCGTGCTCTGAGTTCTGATTTCTTGGGTGACTCAGTTTCGTCGCGAGTTCATCATCTGCCCGGGAGCTTACTCCGGGCTATGACTGGGACGGCGTTCACCTCATCGTCGGCGGTTCGCCTTCTGGCTTCGATTTAGGCTTTATCTGCGGTTTCCTGACCCGGCGCCGTGGGTTTCCTCGAAGGGACGAGAGTCGTGGATGCCACGCGACTGCTCCCCGGAGGATTCTGCACAATGCTCCTCTCGGACATGGGTGCCGAGGTGGTCAAGGTGGAGCAGCCGGGCCTCGGCGACTACATGCGCGCGACGCCTCCGACGAAAGACGGAAGGAGCCCGACTCACTCCACAGTGAACAGGAACAAGCAGAGCATTGGCATAGACCTGAAGGCCCCGGCCGGGCGGGCGGTGATGCGCCGCCTTCTGAAGGGGGCGGATGTCTTCGTCGAAGGCTTCAGGCCTGGGGCGATGGCGCGCCTTGGATTTTCCTTCGCCGACGTGAAGAAGGTGAATCCGCGGATAGTCTACTGTTCCATTTCTGCCTACGGCCAAAAGAGCAGGCTCAGCTCTATGCCTGGGCACGACATAAACTTCCAAGCGATGGCGGGCACTCTCGGCTATTCCCCGGGTCCGGAAGTCCCTTTGTTGCAACTGGGGGACCTGGCTTCTGGGATGTACGCTGCAATTGCGATTCTCGGAGCATTGGTCCGCCGGAGGGGGGCGGTGTACCTCGACGTCCCCATAGTCCCTTCACTTCTCTCCTGGATGGTCATCCCCGCTTCAGCATACCTGGCGACAGGGCATCCTCCTGAAGAAGGGCACAGCCTTGTCTTCGGGTCGACCCCATTCTACAACCTCTACGAGACATACGATGGCAGGGCCATCGCGGTCGCCGCCATCGAGCCAGAGTTCTGGCGGAATTTGGTGACCGCCCTTGGGGTTCCGACGTTGGAGCACAAGAGGTTCGGTACCACCGAAGAAAGAAGAGAGGTGACCTCGGAACTCAAGCGGGTCTTCCTCACCAAGACCAGAGACGAATGGGCCGAACTCTTGATGCACAGGGATACGTGCGCGACTCCGGTCTTGACGGTCGAAGAGGCCCTCACAAGCAGCTGGGCCAGGAACCTCAAAATGCTCGTCGAGCTGTCGAAGGGAGAGACGATACTGAACGGCCCACTCAGGGCGACGCCTCATCTCAGGACCAAGCCTTTCACAAGGGCCCCTTCCCTCGGAGAGGATACAGGGAAGGTGATGGCTTCCCTTGGCTACTCCAGAAAACAGGTGGAGGCGCTCAGGGCCCGCGGCGTCATCGAATAGACGGACACGATTGATTCTGTAACTCGGACCCAGGCAGTTTCCCTGGTCACCAGCTAAGCGCGCTGCAAGAGCATCGCGAACCCTTGGCCGCCGCCGACGCATAGAGTAGCCACTCCGTACTCCTTGCCGCTGTCGTGCAGCTCCCTTGCAAGGGTCCCAACAAGTCGCGCGCCCGACGCCCCCAGCGGATGGCCAATCGAGATTGCGCCGCCGTGGATGTTCACCCTCGCCGGGTCGAGTCCGAGCTCCCTTATTGCATAAAGGACCACAACCGCGAAGGCCTCATTGATCTCCCAAAGGTCCACGTCCCCCGCCCTGAGGCCCGCCCGCTCCAACGCCTTCTTCGAGGCAGGGACAGGACCCTTGCCCATGACGCTGGGGTCTACGCCCGCCCAACCCATCGACACAATTCTTGCAAGGGGCTGGAGCCCGCGTTCTTCGACCCTCTGTTTTGATGCCAGGGCCACCAAAGAGGCGCCCGCGTTCAAAGGCGACGAGTTTCCGGCCGTTATCAATCCCCCGGGTTTGAATGATGACGGGAGCTTGGCGAGCTGCTCCATCGTCGTGTCCTTCCTGATGCTCTGGTCGACGTCGACCACCAGTTCCTGACCGTCAACCTCGACTCGCATCTCCTGCAACTCCCCCTTGAACCACCCTTCGTCCACGGACTTCGCAGCCTTCTGGTGCGATTCAAGAGAGAAGCGGTCCATTTCTTCCCTCGTCATTCCTGCTTCCCCGGCGAGTTTCTCCGCGGTCAGCCCCATCGAGTATCCGACGTTCATCTGGTATCTCGCGTACTCAGGCCTGGTCAGGAGCCTGGTGTTCGGCGCGAGGCCGGGGTTGTTTGTCATTGGCACGTGCGTCAGATGCTCCATCCCCCCTGCAAGGACGACGTCCGAGTTGCCCGTCATGATCTCCATGGCCCCTTCCGATGCGGCGTTCATCGAAGAGGCGCACGCGCGGTCGATGGCCATGGTAGGCACCGAAACAGGGAGCCCAGCGAGAAGGGCTGGGTGCCTCCCTCCGTAGAGCCAGTTCTCGCCCGTCTGGAAGGCGCACCCGGTGATAACATCCCCGACCTCCTCGGGTTTGAACGACGTCCTCTCGAGAATCCTTTTGATCAAGATGCTCAACGCCTGGTCCATCCGCAGCGAATTGTACACATCCCTCTCCGGCTGTGCGGGCCTCGACCTCGAGAATGGGACTCTCAGAAAGTCAGCGACGTAGACGTCTCTTAGTTCTGTCAGAGCCTCATCACTTTCCTTTGAATTCTGCCTTCCTCTTTCCCAGGAATGCAGCCACTCCCTCTTTGAGGTCCTCTGTCCCAAAGAGCACGCCGGCTGCCTTCGCTTCCATATCGAGTCCGGCATCGGTAGGTGCCTCCGCGGCGTTGTCCAGGAGCTTCTTGGCGAGCATCAGAGCAACCGGGGCTTGGGCCGACGCGAGCTCAGTCGCATATCTAACAGCGAATTCATCTGGGTCGGCAGAAGGGGCCAGGAAGTTTACAAGGCCAATTTCCAAGGCACGTTTTCCCTTTATCCTCTCGGAAGTGAGTATCAGAGAGCTTGCGCGGGATAGACCCAGTAGCTTCGGCAGCCTCTGAGTCCCTGACCATGCGGGGACCAGGCCTCGAGTCAATTCAGGAAAGCCGATTTCAACGTCCTCGGTCGCAATTCTAACGTCGCAAGAAATTGCAAGCTCGAGGCCCCCTCCGAGGGCGTAGCCCTTGAGGACTGCGATGGTGAGCTTTGGCAATTCGGAAAGCCTGCCCAATATCTTGGCTCCCTTCCTTGCGAATTCCATGAACGCTTCTGAGTCTCTGAAGAATTGAGAAAGGTCAGCGCCGGCGGAAAAGACGGCACCTTCCCCTGTCACGACCACGACTCGGACTTCGGGGTCGTCCCAAAGTTCTGTCACGATTCGATCAAGCCCATCAAGAACATCCGAGTTGATCATGTTGAGCCTCGGCCTGCTAATCGTGACCCTGGCTACGCCGCCCGCGAGCTTCTCCAAACGGACGAATTCTGTTCTATCACTCATTCCCTGGGCTCGATTCTGGTTTTCGCTTTGGATTGGCGCGCCCGAGGTCTGAGGAGGAGCCCGGAGCCTCCCTTCCACAGCGTCGCGCATCTTCCCTTCTGCAATGGAGCGAGCAGGAGCAAAGACCCCGCAGTCAAACTTGGCCGCAAGTTCTTCCAGCTTCGCCTTTACTTCGGCGTTGCTCAGGTCCTTGGCAACTGCGATGGGACCGAAGGGCCTGTTCATACCCAAGGTCACTCCTTTCTCAATGTCTTCGGGACCCGCGACCCCTTCTTCGATCAGCTTGACTGTCTCATTTATCTCGAGCGCGAAGATGTCCATCAGAGAGACCTTGTCCGTCGGTAAGGCCTCGGGGATTTGCGCCTTCCCACTCGACCAGTCGTAGAAGCCCTTCCCGCTCTTCTTGCCGAGCAGGCCTGCAGCCACCATTTTGGCGAACGTGGCTCCTTTTCCGTACTCCGGTGAGACCGCTTTTGCGAAGTACGCCAGGGAGTCAGCCCCGATGTCGACCCCGACGAAATCAAGAAGCTCGTAGGGTCCCATTGGGAGTCCTTGGCTCTTCGCGTAGACATCGACTTCCGATGGGGTTGCGATTGCTTTGTCTACTATCAGGCAGAAGAACAAAGTGTCGGCGGCGTTGATCCTGTTCACTATGAAGCCCGGGCTGTCCTTCTGGACCTTGACCGCTGTCCTTCCGAGCTTCGAGCAGATTTCGACGACTTGGTCCACGACGACCGGGTCGGTCTGTGCACCGGGTATGACCTCGACGAGTTTCATTGCCATCGGCGGATTGAAGAAGTGCATCCCGACCATTCTTTCGGGCCTAGCGGTCGCGACAGCCAAGTCTGAGATTCTGATGTTCGAAGTGTTCGAAGCCAGTATGGCTCCCCGAGGCGCAAGGTCGGACACCGCCTTGAATACGGACCTCTTCAGCTCAAGGGACTCAGGTACAGCCTCGAGGATCAGGTCGGCCGCGGAAACGGCGCTTTTCATGTCACCGAAGTATCCGATGCGGGAGAGCGCCGACTGTGAGTCTTCTTTGGTGAGCCTCCCTCTCTCGACGAGTCTGTCAAGGCTGGCCCCGATCCTGCTCTTCGCCCTGTCGAGCATCTCAGGGAATTTGTCCGTGAGGCTCACTTCGTATCCGCTCACGGCGAAGAGCTCGGCAATTCCGTGCCCCATGTCTCCAGCGCCCACCACGGTAACTTTTCTGATCACCAACGCTTCGTTTATCGGCCCCGACCCGAGCTCGCTTAATCCTTTGTGGGGGAAAGGCCGGAAAGAAAGATGTCCCGGGCGAAAGGTTATCTCACACTCAAAAGGCGCTTTCATGTGATGCTGGTCCTCGTCCCCGGAACATGGCCCGTGAGACTTGAAATCAAATGAGCACCCTTTCACCTGTCTCCTCCGACTACGAAATTGCAATTTCGGAAGAGCACGAGGCTTTCAGGAAGGCAGTCAGGGAATTCGCCGAAAAGGAGGTCGCGCCCGTCACCCAGAAGATTGACAGGGAGAACCAGATGGACATGCGGCTGGTCAAGAGGGCGGCCGAGCTCGGCCTGTTCGGGATTCCGTTCCCCGAGGAGTACGGAGGGGGGAACGGCGACGACCTCTCGCTGGTGCTTGCCACCGAAGAGATTGCAAGGTTCTCGGCTGCCTTTTCAGCCGTGGTGGGCGCCACCTACCTGGTATCGACTCCTATCTTCCTCTTCGGCAACGAGGCGCAGAAGCGAAAATACCTGGTCCCGATAGCGAAGGGAGAGAAGCTCGCGGCCCACGCCATGACCGAGCCCGGGACAGGGTCCGACGTCGCTGCCATCAAGACGAACGCCGAGAAGAAGGGGGACAGGTACGTCATCAACGGCAAGAAGATGTTCATCACCAACGGGGACAAGGCGGACCTCTTCCTGATCTTTGCGAGGACTAGCCCCATGGGGGGCAGCAAGAGGCACCAAGGGGTCACGGCGTTCATCGCCGAGAAGGGAATGCCAGGCCTGACCGTCGGCCAACGCACGGACGTCATTGGCCTCAGAGGGGACCAGCCGGTGGAGCTTTTGATGGATAACCTCGAGGTGCCAGAGACTAACATTGTCGGGGAGATCGGGAGAGGCGTACGGATTGCCCTCACCTGCTACGACCATGGCAGGGTCGGCGTCGCCGCCCAGGGGACCGGCCTCGCACAGGCCGCTCTGGAAGCGGCCCTGAACTACTCGACTCAGAGGCAGACATTCGACAATTTTCTACTTAGCTATCAGCAAGTGCAGTTCAAGATAGCCGAGATGACTGCAGCGGTCCACACGGCGCGGCTTCTTACCTACTGGGCGGCCACGCTGACCAAGAAGGGGAAGGATTTCATCAAGGCCTCCTCGATTGCGAAGATAATGGCGACAGAGGCGGCCGAAAAGAACGCCCACATGGCAATGCTCATCATGGGGGCCGCCGGAGTCTCGACCGACATGCAGGTTGAGAGGATACTGAGAGATTCTCAGATAATCAAGACCTACGAGGGGACCAACGACATTCAGCGCCTCACCATAATGAAAGAGGTGGCTAAGGAGATGGGGGTAGTCGGCTAAACGTTCCTACATCTTCAGGGAAATTGAAATAGGGCCGACCCCTCTTTCGGCTTTAGCGAAATGAACAGGGTCGCCATCGTAGGCATCGGTCATTCAAAGTTCGGCAGGAGGACAGACGTGAACATCGCCGAACTCGCGTTTGAATCAATCAAACAGGCCATCGATGATGCCGGCGTCGACAAGAAGGACATCAAGAACGTAATCCTGGGGAGCGCCGGGACATGGTACGAGGAGTCTCTCCCCGCGGTAATCGTCAACGAATACGCAGGCCTGGACTCCGTGGGAACTATGAGGGTCGAAGCGGCATGCGCCAGTGGGAGCGCGGCCCTGAAAGCTGCTTACAACAGCATCGTCAGCGGGGAAGGGGATGTTGCCATGGCCGTCGGAGTTGAGAAAATGAGCGAAGTGGATACCCCGACGTCGGTGGAGCTCATCGGGAGGGCCGGCTCGTACATGTGGGAGTTCGAAAATTACGGCATGACCTTTCCAGCGTACTACGCCCTCTACGCCGTGGCTCACATGAACAAATACGGCACCACGGAAGAAGACATGTCCAGGGTGTCGGTCAAGGCCCACCATTACGGAGCGATGAATCCCAACGCCCAGTTCCAGAAAGAGATAACTCTCGAAAAGGCGATGAACTCACCGGTAGTTTCCTGGCCTCTGAAGCTATACGATGCCTGCCCCCTCACCGACGGATCCGCTGCGGTCATACTCGCATCCGAAGGAACGGCGAAGAAACTTACCGACACTCCTGTCTGGGTGAAGGGGATAGGGTACTCGTCAGACTCAGCCAATCTGAGCCGAAGGAGCGACTACGTGGGGCTGGAAGCCGCCGCTCAGGCCGCAAAGCGGGCATACTCGGCTGCGAAGGTGACTCCCCAAGACATCGACGTCGCGACGGCCCACGACTGCTTCACTATCGCGGAGCTGATGGCCTACGAGGACCTCGGGTTCTGCAAGAAGGGGGAGGGTCCGAAGATGATCCGAGAAGGCCAGACTGAGCTCGGAGGAAAGATACCGGTGAACCTTGACGGGGGACTCAAGGCGAAGGGGCACCCCATAGGGGCCACGGGGGTGTCCATGGCGGTGGAAATCACGAAGCAGCTCCGGGGCGAAGCAGGGAGGCACCAGGCTCCGATAAAGAAAGGGTTGGGACTGGTCCACAATGTTGGGGGGACCGGTCACTATGCCTACGTGACGGTACTCTCGAGGGACTGAGCAATGGACGAGTTGCCGGTACTTCACTCCAGGAGGTCCCTCACCCTGAGGTTCGACATACCCATCTCGAGGACCCATGAGTTCTGGGACGCGCTCAAGGAGGGGAGGTTCGTCACGACCAAGTGCTCCAACTGCGGCAACGTCTCTTTCCCGCCACAGGCGGACTGCCCGAAGTGCATGGACGACAGATTCGTCTGGGTTGATGTCGGGCGCGAAGCTACTCTCTTAACTTTCACCCGAGTCCAGGTCACGCCGGCCAGTTTCGCAAGCGACCAGCCTTACACGATCGCCATCGGCGAGTTCCCGGGAAGTCTGAAGGTCCTCGCCTGGCTCGAAGGGGTGGATCCCAAAAGCATGAAGCCGGGAATGAAGCTAAAGGTCGAGTCAAGGACGAGCAATGCACGAAACCCCTACTACGTCTTCGTGCCTGTCTAGAATTCCTTCGGGACTTCCTTCATGATTTCGGCCACCCTGATGAACCTGTCCCTATACATCAAGACCTTGGTCAAGGAGCCTTTGAATCTCAGCTGCCCCTTGAGGACTGCAGATTGGAAGTCTACTTCTCCCTGCGCCACCTTGCACCAGGATTCGTAGCTCCCATCGAGGGAGAACTCAGCGGGGGTCCCAGGGGCGACCTTCTGGAGTGTGGTCGTGCCGTTCTCCACCCCAAGCAAGTAATTCTGTCCGATGTCCGTGACACCGAAAGCGATGCTCGTCTTCAAAGTCTTCGTGCTCTCGGTCCACTTTGGGTCCTGCGTCAGTGCCGACTGGACCAGCGAGAAGTACTCATCGCTCAGATACTTGACCATTGGCGGCCGCCACCGACGCACGCCTTTTGAGGTTAACTATGGCCCCCGACGTCAACGCAGGTCTAACGCTCTTCC
>DATDGE010000037.1:0-6711 GCA_036522255.1 Nitrososphaerales archaeon
GTCCACTCAGTCGACACCACCAGATTGACCTTCAGGAATCTCAGCCAGGGCGAATACACGAGGGTCCAGCGGGCAGTCAGCAAGATCCCGTATCTGTGGGCCGAAGACCTTCTCAAAGACGGCACCTACATCGCCACGTTACACGTCCCCGTCTACGACCTGATACCCACCTTCAGCTACTTGAACGACGAAGTGGGCGAGTTGGACGGGAACCTCGAAACGAGCTTCCTCAAGCCAAACGAATCGCACCTTTACACGATTCCACATCACATGTTCGTCAAAGACAGATGGGAATTCAATATCGCGGCCATGGAAACCTCAGTGGCCAAAGCGGCCGCCTTGGTCGAAAAATAAAGGAAGGGCCACTGGTCTAGTGGTGGCCCGTTCCGCCAATGTCGTCTAGGAACCCCACGTACAGGCCGTGGGTCGAGGCCAAGGCCGCGAACGCGGATATGGCCAGCGAGACGAGCAGTAGTCCGATGCGGATTTTGATGTCGATACTCATGCTCGATCATCTTCCGTGACCGAATCAGTAGTTCTCCCTTTTCATCAACAATGTATCATGGCGTCGTGGATATCCATAGCCAACTGCGCATAACTTCTCGAGATAACAGAGGGTTGCGGCGGGGCGCTCTCTCAATCCCGGTAACACCTTATCTAGACCAATGTTTCCACTGTTCTTACTTGTCAGGAATAGACGAGATCTTCCGCAGGGCCAAAGAGGGGAAGCCGCTATTCGTCAATCGTGAGGCCCTGAGGCCCGAGTATGTGCCAGCAACTCTTCCTTTCCGAGACGCCCAGACCAAGGCCGTCGCCCAGGTCTTGGCCCCTATACTCCGCGGCTCCAAACCTTCCAACCTCCTTCTCTACGGGAAGACAGGCACGGGGAAGACGGCTGTCACCAACTACGTGCTTTCAAAACTGAAGGCCGAAGCCAACGCCTCCGATTTGGTCCTGGTCTACGTCAACACTAGATTATCGGACGGCGAATACCGGACGCTCGCAGACTTCGCGAAGCAACTCGACCTAAGGAAGGAGAAGCAGATACCTCTCACAGGCCTGGCGATCGGGGAGGTCGTCGACCGCATCTCCGACAACATCAGGTCCAACAAGAAGAAGGTGGTTCTTGTCCTCGACGAAATCGATTATCTCGTAAAGCTCTTCGGCGACGACATCCTCTACGCGTTCACTCGCTCAGGCGAAAGGCTCGCTCCTGGTTTCTTGGCTCTCGTCGGAATTTCGAACGACCTGAAGTTCAAGGAGGGCCTCGACCCACGTGTTCTCAGCAGCCTCAGCGAAGAAGAACTCGTCTTCCCGCCCTACACGGTCGACGAGCTTAGAGAAATCCTCACCGAGCGCTCAAAGATGGCGTTCAGGCCAATGGTCGCTTCAGCAGCAGCGATTAACATGTGCGCGGCCATGGCCGGGTCGGAGCACGGCGACGCTAGGAGGGCCATCGACCTGCTAAGGATCGCCGGAGAGGTCGCGGAAAGAGAGGGCCTCTTGGAGATAGATGAATCCTGCATCAGGAGGGCCTCTGACAAGATGGAACACGATAGGGTGGACGAGGCGATACGCTCTCTCCCCGTCCAGAACAAGGCCATACTCCTCGCCGTCGCGATGTTCAACGGAGGGACCAACACCGGCGAGCTCTACGTAGCCTACAGCAACCTGTGCAAGAAGATCGGCATCGAGACCCTCACTCAGAGACGGGTGAGCGGGATCCTGGGAGACCTCGACCTTCTGGGCCTTGTCGAGGCCTCAGTGGTAAGCAAGGGCAGGCGAGGCCGGACCAAGAAAATACAACTCCTGATAGGGAAGGCCGCACTCGAGAAGACGTTTTCCGAAGATACCACTTTCGGCGCCGCGGCCTAGGAAGCAGGAAACCCGGCCGCGCCGAAGTTCCGCCTGACAATCTTCAGCGTAGAGAGGTCAAGGACGGGGACGATGCTGGGCGTGGGCTCCAGGCCCATGTTTGATTGAAAGTTGGTCTGGGCCTGCCAAGTCCCCGAGTTGACGAGGAGCGTGCCCCGGTAGGAGAGTTCGCCGTAGGTGTGGACGTGGCCCACATGAAAGACGTCCGGGACCCGGTCCACGACCATGTAGTCGCGTTGCTCCGGGGACAGAGCGGTCCGCTTCCCATACGTCGGCGACAGGTGCCTCGCTCTCAGCAACAGCTTCATGGCTTCAGTAGGCCTATCATAGGCCAGGTTGGGCGTGGTCGCAATCACATCGTCGAGGCTCTTGCCGTGATAGACGAGGAATGTCACACCATGCAGTCTGATATATGCAGGGTCGCCGACCCAGCGGAGGTTGTCCATCGCGTAAAGCGCTTCCGCCATGTCGACGGACACAGCCGGCTGCGGCAGCGCCTGCCTGACAGCATCGTGATTCCCGGGTGACACAACAATCTGAATATGTCCAGGCACCTGCTTGAGTAGCTCGGCTGCCATCTCATACTGCTTCTTGGGATCCCTCTCAGCCAGCTGGAACTCCTGCCCGGGGTAGATGCCCACCCCGTCCACCAAGTCTCCGGCTATCACGAGATACTTCACCCTGTTGACCACGTCCTTGTCCCCGAGTTGTCCGTTGAGCCATTGCAGGAAACGATGAAAGTCGTCCCCCAGGAACATCCTGCTCCCTATGTGAAGGTCCGAAAGCAAGATTGCATAGACCCTGCGAGAGGAGGACACGGGTTTACGACCGGGGACGTCGGGGAGGATGACTGAATCGGTGAACAGCTGGCCTGACCTTCCCTTCGAAACCTCGACCACTACCATGCTGTCAAGAGGCGCCTCAAGGGCGGCTTTCTCTACGACCTTGTCCTGGCATACGACCTTCATCATACCCGTCGGGTCGTCGACCTTCAGTTCGACGAAGCCCCGCCTGCTCGAACGGTCAGACAAGAGTCCGGCTACCTTGACTTTCTTCCCCGGATTCAGATTCCTTGTTGCGGAAACGGAAGAGCTGGATTTGGTGTCGAGTCTCTCTCTGACGATTGAAAAGAGCCTTTCGTACCTGTCTTGAAAGAGCCTACCGAATCCTTCTGGCCCCTGCGAAGGGGCGATTGCCTGGGTGGGGTCTGAAATCACCTCGAGCTCCGCCGGGTCATGGACCACCAGGGTCTCCTGCTGCCCGGATTGCTCTTGAGGAATCAGCCTTGCCACGTCCCCTTCGGTGATCACTTTGCCCTCCCCAAGAGTGCCAGCCTTCTGCTCGAGAAGCTTCTCTACCAGGCCTTCCGCATCTACATTCTCAGGGAGTTGGCTGATCATTTCGAACGCCTTGGCGTCTAGCATGTAGCCCGACGACAGAACCTTGGCGACGGCTTTTGATTCGGGCACGGGGCGTCGGAGCCCGTTTCGCTATTTAGAAGATTCGATGCACTGGATGCCCAACTGCACCAATGCCTCCAGTTGCTGTGGGTCTTTCGACTCGCAGTAGAGCCTCATGATCGGCTCCGTCCCCGAGGGCCTGAACATCACCCACGACCCATCGTCTAGCACGAGTTTCAACCCGTCGAAGGTCCGCTCTTCGGAAATCTTGAGCTTCCTGAAGGACTCCCTCGCCTTCTCCACCAGGACCTGCATCTTCACCGCGGCCTTCAGGTTCGTCTGCCTGTACCTCCACTGGACCTCCTGCATCACACCACCGAGCATACCCTGGTCCGTTGAAAGCAGGCCCGAGACCAGAGCCGAGGCGTTGATTCCGTCCTCCCACGGTCCCCACTTCGGGTCGACCACCTTGCTGGGCTCCGCAGCGAAGACCCCGCCCTCGGCTTCCATGACCGCGAAGGTCTTCCCCACCCTGCTCCTCTGGACCCTTAGGCCGAGACGTTCCGCTTCTTCGGCAACCGCAGTCGAGGTGTTCTCTGAAATGACGGCAGTCCCACTGTGAACATCCAGCCCGCGCAGCGCAAGGATTGTGAGGATAGAATCGGGGACTATGTTTCCAAAGGAGTCTACCATCACGAGCCTGTCAGCGTCTCCGTCGTGCGCAAAGGCGACATCGACACCGAGGCTCGTGACCATCTTCGCGAAGTCTGTCAGGTTCGTAGAGGTCGGTTCGGGGGGCCTCGCCGGGAAACGCCACGAGACCTGGGCGTTGACGGGGATCACGCGATGACCCAGCATTTTCAGAATCCGGGGCGTCGCCACCCCTCCGGGCCCATTAGCGCAGTCCACGGCTATGCGGAGGGGCTGAGAGACTCGCTGATAGCGGGAAACAACCGCCTGAATGTAGTCGTCGACCACATCTTCGTCGGGTACGATCTGGCCGAACCTTCCCGAGGGCTTCATCACCTCCACCGCCATCGCTCTCTCTATCCTCTCCTCGTCGGGCTTCGGAAGTTCCATCCCGTTGTGGTTGAAGACCTTGACCCCGGAGAACTCGACCGGATTGTGAGAGGCCGTCACGGAAAAACCAACGACGCACGACCTGGACCTTGTTCCGAAAGCAAGCACCGGAGTTGGGACTAGGCCAAACAACTGGGCGTCGCTCCCCACTGCGCTGACTGCCGATGCAACAGTCTTCGCGAGCAGCGCCGAGGCCTTCCTCCCATCCCAGCCGATGCCATACCTTCCTTTCCCGGAGGCGAAGGCGATTGTTTCGGCCAGCTGATAGACCTGTTCCGGGGTCTGGGTTTGGTTGAAGATTCCTCTGACGCCGGCCGTGCCGAAGGCCTTTACCAAGCGCTATCGCTCAATGATCTTGGCCCAGAGCTCGGGAGTTGCTTCGCGAGCAAGACCGTGGAGCGTCGAGGCGAGCTCCCTGATCTCCCACTGGGCCTGGAGGGCGGTCCTCTGCCAGACCAGATGCATCAGGTTCCGCGCGCTGAGGGTCATGACAAGCTTCGTCTTGATGGCGCTGGGCAGGATGTACCTGGCATCTTCCTTGGGGACGCCAGCAGCCACCATTTTATCGTAGGCTGAATAGACTGTCTTGAGCGCTTCATCATAGGCCTTGTAGGCGGCCTCGTTGGTTTGGATGCTGGCGGGGGTTACGACCCCTTCCCTTGTAGCAGCGGAGAAGCGCTGTGATTCTTGATCATAGGAAACCGTTCGGTGGCGTACAAGCTGGTGAGTTGTCACCCTGCTGCAATCTTCGATTTCGAACATGTACACCACGTGGTCCATCAGGACCTCGGGGTCGAACGCGACGCCTTTCTGAATTAATACCTGCCTGAGCGCGTCCAAATCCGTGTTGTACAGGAGCTTAACTCGCACGAACCCTCTCTCCGAAAGCAAGCTCGGTGAAAATTGGACAGACGTTCCCGCTGTCAAGCTCTGACACAACTAGCTGGGCGAACCCCTTGCCTCGAGGGTCCCTCCAGAGTTCGACCAGGGTCCTCGAGTTAAGTGAAAGCAGCCAGTCGGAATCCTTCAACCGGGTCGCGCGGAGATACGGGAAGCCACGTGCAAGATTGCCCACCTCTGCCTCCCCTGCTCCCTCGACAAGCAGGGTCATGGTGAAGTGCTCGAGGACGTCGAGCGACTTGTCCTGCATGGCCTTGCCCAGGAGGTATTTCCAATACTCGGCTCCCTTCTGTTCGAGTTCCGCTTCGATTTCCTCGATGGGCTTGGTGCTGTAGCACCTCCTCATGGCTACCGCGATGGTCCGCTCTGGTTTAGGACTCGTCCAGATTAGAGAGGCCTTCATCCTGTCTTGAGAACCCGAGCCCGCATTCGATTTAAACGTGGGCTCGGGCAACCGGAGCCCAGTGGCAAAACAGCCCAGGACAGAGTTCTCTGTCACGCCGAAGCGGGCCGATGGGTGCGTCGTCATCTTTCATGAGGTGTGGGGCCTCGTCGAGCACACCGAGGACGTTTGCAAACGGGTCGGTAAACTGGGGTTTGCAGCCGTAGCGCCCAACCTGTTCAGGGGCCATGAAAGGACTCTGACGCCTGACAATATCCAGAAGGCCATGGAGGGTGTCTGGGAGCTTTCATTGGAGGAGAGACGGGACAAGACGAAGGTCGCGGAAGCCCTGAACAAGAAAGGCGTCAGTCAGGAGATCAAGGAGGTGGCAGCGACCATCTACGACCCGGCATTCAGGGACAAGCTGCTTGAGGACGCGCTGGCTGCGGTCGAGCGGGCCAACTCCAAGTTCGACGCGGTGACAACGCTCGGGTTCTGCATGGGAGGAGGCCTTTCCCTCAAATGCGCCGTCAGAAGCCCGCACCTGAGGTCCGCAATCAGTTTCTACGGCGAGCCCCCAATCACACAGGATGTGGCCAAGATTACAGTCCCGATTCTAGACATACATGCCTACGAAGACGAGATAATCAACAAAAAGGTCCCTGGCTTTGTGGGGGCTATGCTGGAAGGAGGGAAGGACCTGACGTTGAAGACATATCCGCGGACCAAGCACGGCTTCTTCAACGACACGAGGAAGGACGTCTACGACAGAAGAGCAGCCGGCGAAGCTTGGGATCTCACGAAGTGGTTCCTTGAAAGAAACCTCAGAAGACACTGAGCTAGTCGACTGTTTCGTCACCTGGAGCTACATCGTCGAGCGCTCCTCGCGCGCGAAGAGAGCACCACCCAAATCGAACAAATAGAGGCCAAGGGCAGGCTTTAGTCGAGCCGGGGTGGCAGAGTGGTTAATGCGCGGGCAACCCGCTAGGCAACGAAGCGGGTCCGCAACTCGAGATCAGGGACCAGTCAGCCCGTGACCTTCTGGTCGCGTGGGTTCGAATCCTACCCCCGGCG
>DATDGE010000038.1:0-2355 GCA_036522255.1 Nitrososphaerales archaeon
GAGCGCGCCGTTTGCATCAGTTATCCTTTATGGCAAATCCTGGTCCAATGAGTCAGAGAGGTGGTCTAGGCTATCGCTGACGAACGATGGATGCGGGCCCTGTGGCATGGGTTCGTTGTACCTGTTGACCCACGCAGACGCCATTCCCATTTCATTGGTGGGAATGATGTCATGGTAGATACTCTGTGCCACATGCAAAATCTCCTCCTTCTTCGCACCTGTGTTTTGCATGAATCTCAACCAATGCCCGTGGTTCGGCTTATAGCTGCCTACGTCCTCAGCGGTCACGAACCCATCGACCTCCAAGCCGTGATTGCTGATGGTCTCTCTTAGGAGGTCGGAGTCGACGTTGGAGAGGATGTATCTCTTGTACCCCTTTCTTCCCATTTCTCTTAGGAAATTTGCGGTATCGGCGTAGGCAGGCCAGGTCGGGACCGAACCCGCAAACCTTTGTGCGGCCTGTTCCGTCACCCTCACCCCCAGTTGGCCCGACATCGACAGCACGGTCCTCCGGAGCACCTCTCTGTACTTCTTGTATGACGACTCCTGCTGCTTCTCTGCCGCAACGTAAGCGTCAAGCAGGGCTTGACCCCGGATGTCAAGGTCCCCGACTGCTGCCAAGAGCGATGCCTCGATACCCGCTCTCCAATCTATCAGAGTGCCGTAGCAGTCGAACGTCATGTAACGGTAATTCATCCTGGCTTCCTCGATGACAGGATTTTCAGGCCTACTATCGCGAGCCCAGTTGGGATCCAAAGGGCAATCCCGATAATCAAGGAGCTGCTCGTGGCAGCTTCCATGGCCGCCGCGGTAAAGAGCACGGCCACAATTACCACGACCTCGATGGCGAACACCTTGAGCTCGCGCACCAGATGCTTCATTATCCCCGCCCAGATCAGCATCACCCCCGAGGCTACTGCAATCGCATAGGCAGATAGTTCGACAAGAGAGTACGGAAAGATGAATAGAATCAGTCCCGCCAGCCCCGGGAGGTTCTTCTCAGCAACTATTGCCTGGGTGACTAGGCCCGTGAAATGGACGGAATAGACAAAGAGGAATGCTCCGAGGACAGGGACCATTTCTGCCAGGGCGATCAAAAGGTTGTGGGAGAAAATGAAGACGATCTGTTCCTGAAAGCTTGCGGATTGAATGGGCGCGAACTGACTACTCGTTTGATTTGCTATTGTCTGCGCTTCACCGCTTGAAAGGGGGGTTAGAAGCCCACTAACGAAGATTACGAGCTCAACGCCGAGCACACCTATCATCAGCAGGAGACGCTGACGGTCGAGGAGTTCAGAAGTCAGACTGCGCGGCTTTGGCAGAGGCGTTTCGACCACAGGGGGCGATTCTGACATACCCAAGGTGCGCTCGTTTTCCTCACTAATGAACCTGAATGAGGTCAGGCCTTTGAAATCAGGATGCCTACCAGGTATAGCAGCCCTCCAGCGGCGCCGCCTACAAGGGCCGACTCGAGCCCAGCGAGGGGTTTGAAGTGCGCTGGGATGAAGATTCGCGAACTCAAAGCGAAGAGCGCAGCGAGGCAAAGCACGACCGACGACCCCAGTGCCGTGATCCTCTCAACGGATAACGCGTAGGGGGCCAGAGCCAGAAGTGCGAGGAGGAAGAATGCCAGGCCGGCAGAAATGGGTCTGACGAAAGGGTCTGTCTGAAGGTCCTCTATGTTTATTCGAAGTTCTCGACGCAACATCTCTTTCAGCCATAGTTGCTTGTCTTTGAGGAGTCTGGCCATTATCGTCTTCACCTCTTGGCGGTCGTATCCATCCTTCATGAGCAATTGCTCCATTTCGGCCCTTTCCTCCTCAGGCTCCGTCTCAATCTCCATTTTTTCCCTTTGAACGTCGGTCCTGAGCAGGTCGAGTTCTGATTTGTTCGAAAGGTAGGTGCTGAAGAACATTGAAACCGAGCCAGCAATCGCAAAGGCGAACCCGGCGAGGAGAATCGTCACGAAGCTTAGCCCTGCCCCGTTGAGGGCCGCCGTCATGGCCAGTCCCTCTATTGCTCCGTCGCTCCCGCCGAGGACAATTCTGTCCAAAAGACGACGGGCAGGGATGTGGGGATGCTTTTCTTGGGGAACAGGGTTCTCCATGATTCGAAATCCAGATTTCGGGTTAATATTTAGGAGTTGGCGGGAACCAGAACGACTTCGCGAGTTATTCAAACCCAATCTCCTAGATTTCGGCTTTTTTAGATTTCGCCTAGCCATGCAACCGGTCTGTATTATGCATAGGCTCACTCTTTAAGAATGAGTTACACTAACCCCTGCGCCATGACCCTAGACGAAAAGATTCGGATCGGAATGATGGCCATCAGTGGCGCGAGCCTTGTTTTCGCAAC